>JAWOAU010000052.1:0-31746 GCA_046498385.1 Thermoplasmata archaeon
GCACACGTTTTCCGATCCAACTCTTTGGAACCAATACCCTTGCCGATGTTGCACACTTTTTTGCAACTTTCTCTACCACTTCATATCCTTCCATCTTTATTTCCATCGGTTTTTCGACTACTTGCTCTGTCATACCAACACCACATTGCAATAATATTGCAATTCGGTGTAATAAACCTATCGGTAATGCCCAATCCCGTTTCGTATTTAAATAGCCAGACAGTCTACTATTTTCTATCAATTTTCACAGCAGATTGACTATTGCATTCAAGTTCTAACAAGGCAAACTTGCTACATTAATACTTAAATAGTAATATTATGGGATGCAAAAAACTCCTTACGTCAGACAAACTGTTCAGACCATTGTCAGAGATAGGAATAGAAGAGATTGCCGAAGAGATGCAGGTTGATTTGCACTCGAAGAAGCTGAAGCTTCATGAACACGTAAAATTGCTTGTGGCTTATGTTTTATGTCCGTTTGAAAGCCTCAACGAATTATGTGAAGATGCGAAAGCTTATGAAAATCTAATGCCGATAAGCTCAGGCCAGCTTTCCAAAGTGAATACGGATAGAACATACGCCGCTTTCGCGTTGGTTTTCTACGCCCTTCTATGTCATCGTACCAACTATAGGAAGTATTGGAAAATGAGGGTTTTACTCGGTAAGAAGATATTGGGGTTGGACTCCACACATATCAGTCTGAAACATCTTCTTAGATTGCCGGTTGGTGAAGCCCCCTTGCTGGACAAGGAAAAGAGAGGCATGAAGATACACCTGGCCGCATTGTTAGGTGAACTTGTTCAGCCACTCTCTGCAATCGTGACACCGGGCAATGTTCACGATAGCTCCATGTTCGATGAACTCCTTTCGGACGTGAGTCAGTTCGAAGATATCAAGGACCTGATATTGGTGATGGATAAGGGATATAACAATTACGAGCGTTTCAAAGAGTTAAAGCTACACGGAGTAGATTTTGTAGTCCGGTTGAAGAAAAATGCAGATTATACCATCCTTGAGTATACAAAGTATGAGAACTATACTGATCATCTGATCAGGTTGGAGAAAAACGGGTTGGAACTTAGAATGGTGGATTACAAGGATCTATCAGGTGAGGGATGGACGTTTATCACAACAATATCTCCCGAAGAGCTATCTGGTCACGAGATAAGGATGATATATATGCTTAGATGGATGATAGAGATATTCTTCAGACAGTTGAAGCAGTGTGCGAAGATTGAACACCTCATAAGTAAATCGGTAAACGGCTTGCTTATCCAGATATACTGCACTCTTATCGCTTATACTCTTGTGAATATGTTCCGCATAGAATGTGGTTTTCTATGCTGTAGTATGGAAAAAATGTCTAGAAGGATTAGACACTACTTCAACACACCGATAGAACATACCGATTTCGGGTAAGATCAGGCTAATATGTGGTTATGTTTTACCTTGCCTTACTGTGAAGTATGTCAACAATACAAGAGCAAAGTCGATTTCAGATGTTTTTACCACGATACTTCTTTTATAAGGCGATAAAAATAATCATAGCACTAGTTTTGTAGTCCTCAACATCCTCAAAAGCGGGTAATAGGAGATAGCGATCTTTAGCCTTTACTCGTCGAAGGTGCACAACCTATAAATATTGGAAACACCATTGCGGTAATGCCATAATGTAAAATGAAAATTCACATACCTCAACTACACATTATATGATATTAACCAGAACTATTTAGCCAGTGTCCTTAACCGATGACGCATGAATAACAATCTTGTTCTGAAAATTTTCACGTTTTGGGAAAAAGAATATATAGAATCGACTAATCCTAAGGTACAGACCCAATTAAAAGAGAAAACTCTTAAACCAGTTTGGAGATTTTCAAGATGAATCAGCAGAAGGAAAAATAAAAGCGTGACGGACATGATAATGCGTGAACCTGACCTTATAGATAAAACACTCGTACCGGGTGAGAGTTATAGTCAAGGGAGGAACAGGCGCATGACTAAAGAGCATCCGTGCTTTATGCTTATAATGGAAGATTCATTAATAGAACTAAGAACGAAAAGAAAAAATTACACAGTAAGTGGGAAACAATCGCTTTTGGAGTGTGGTATATGATGACATCGGTATACAAAGGCATCAAAAAATCCTACCCAAAAGCATCTTCAAAACTGGGAGACTATTTCCAGCTAACAAGACCATTTACAGTCATGGCACCAGTAGTCATGGCATTCTGTATCATGGGGATCGAACGTTTGTACCACGGCGATCTGTTGTTTTTAGGTTCTTCTTTTGTATATAGTGTAATCCTAGCCGGACTCTCTATGGGACTATTGCAGATTGTTGGTCAGGTATCAAATCAGATATGTGACGGTTCAAAGTACGACACTATGGCAGGCAAGGGCTATCGACCAATATGTAGGGGAACCATAAATGATAGCGAAGCATGGACCGTCGTGTTTGTTTCTTTGATATTAGCACTGTCCATAGGCTTTCACATAAGTGACGTATATGGTGCATTCATGATGGTGCTGCTGTTTTTTGCTGTGTTTTACAACTTGGAGCCCATCAGAATAAAAAAGAGGTTCGGATGGAACTTATTTTGGTTAGGGGCCTCTCGAGGGTTTATACCTCCCGTGGCCTTTTGGTCTGTTACCGGCGAAGCCACCCTTCTACCTATACTTCTGGGAATTGTCGGTTTCCTTTATGTATTTGCGACCAATTGGGTGAAAGATATAAACGATTACGAAGCAGATATAAAATATAACGTAGAAACATTAGTTGTCAAATTTAACAAAGATTTGAACCACATCGCAAAAATCATGATGCCCGTCGCTGTGGTAAACGCCGTATTGATCCTAATAATAGTACAGATATATGCATGGGAATTTTTGAGCCTCCTGACCTTTGTTGTCTTTGCATCGGTTATACTGATAAGGTTAATGAGAAATAAAACCAAGAAGATGGAGCGGATGGAAAATACATTGGAATGGGTTCTATTTTATGTAGGTTTAGCCGGAGGTTACATGATAACATTCATCGTATTCCGTATACGATACTTCGTCAGTGCTTTCTTTTAAATCCATTACTATCGGCCTGTACTTCAACAGAGATTCAGGGGATATCATCAAAGTTCATGAAATCGCTTAATGCATCGAATGATTTGTTTTTGCTCAAAAATTATTCAACGCCCTGATTCTTCAAAGTTATAATGACAAGCATTTCAACTCAAGGTATGATTTATGGTGGAAGATACAACTTATTTACAATTCGTTGTGCCTTTGACTATAATCATGAACCAGGGGGATGAAGTCACTTACTAAGATACACTCTGATGCAGGTACATATCAGAGAGGATTGTATCACTCCTCTGAGCGGGAAAAGAGATCATGGAAGTCCTTTTCCCAATCTTCGCCATAGTGTTCCAACTGTTCCTTCTGTGCTTCTGATTTTTTCTCTGCTTCCTCGTCTGCAGTTATTATTTCCTCAAGCTTCTCATGTTTCGTTGCGATGACAATAGCGGCAACTAGCACGATAATTAACAGGATTATCAATAGTAAATTATCGGTTAGTATCTCTGCCCGAACATCATCAACCGTTATGGTAACCGAATGCTCCGTCTCGCCTAGCTCGACCTCTACGTCGTATTCTCCAGGTTCCTCAGGTACCCACGTGAATTCACTAGTGAACTCTTCACCGCCGTTAAGGGTGATGAGCCTACGGACTGTGTCGCCATCGACTTTAAACACAATATACTTCATACCCCGTGCTTCACCGGTATTTTTGACCGTATATGTTATGGTGATTCTTTCTCCATTTAATACCTGATCTACATCATTTTGTATATCTATTACAAAGTTTGCAGGTGTGAGATCCATTTCTTGGAAATGTGCTGTAAGTTCTATATCTCCATCCACTGTAACATTGATGAATTTATTCTCTTCTTCCCCTTGAGGAACATCGCCAGTCCATTCTACGAATTGCCATTCATCATCAGGAATAGCTTGGATCATAACATCGGTTATATCTTCGTAGGGATAACTGCCCGCGGCAGGGTCGGTACTTCCCTCTCCTTGGGTATTAATGGTCAAGATATAACCTTCTAATTCCTGAAAGTATGCGGTGACGGTCTTATCGTCGTCCATGCTTATTGACACCTCTTTTTCCGTACTCTGATGATCCCCTTCCCACTGGAGGAATTCCCATCTATTCCCCGCGATAGCTTCTAGTTCAACGGATGAGCCTTCTATGAAGTTCTCTTCGTACGGAAAGGAAACTACGTCATCACCATCGACAACCACTATACCGTCACCCTCCATTTCAATTGTCAGTGTGTATAGCTCGGCAGTGGTGAAGTTCCACGTTGAGGATTCGACATAATATGTACCGTCGTAAGCCTTGACATACCACCCGTAATCTGTATTGTACTCAAGTCCGTCCCATACCACCGTAGCACGGCCGCCGCTTTCAACGTTTTCATCTGTGTCTATCAAAGTGTCGTCCGAGGCATCGTAAAATTCAACGTCCATGGACAAGCTCTGACCATGGGAGACTTCCACGCTCAACTCTGCGTCTGTACTCACTCCTGTTTCGCCGTCTTCAGGATCCGGATCTCCGGGGGTGAGAGGACCTTGCTCGAAATGAACCGTTAGCGATTTATCATCATCCATGGTAATAGTGATAGAATATTCATCCTGCTCACCCGGTGGAACATCTCCAGACCAGTGGCTGAAGTTCCAGCCATTTTCAGAGATAGCTGTCAACTCAACCAAAGTGCCATAATCATACTCTGTTTGATCTGGATCAACTGCTACCTCGCCTTCACCGTCAATATCGATAACAAGATCAAAAGTATAAACCTCGAAATGGGCGGTGAGTGTTTTGTCACTATCCATGATTATACTGATCTCACGATTTTCCTCCTCTCCTGAAGGTACATCACCAGTCCACTCCACGAAGTACCAGCCATCGTCAGGTGTTGCTGTGATTGTCTCCTCCGCACCATCAAAATAGGAATGAGTTCCGACTCTAGGTTCCGTACTACCTTCTCCTTCGATGGATATCATCAGTGTGTAGTCTTTTTCTTCTCCGAAGACCGCGGTTAAGCTAACGTCGTCAGTGATCGTAACTGTGATTTCATTGTTGGTTATATCTCCTTCGGTGATGCTGTCGGTGTCACCTTCCCATATATCAAAAAACGACCATTCATCCGGTGTTGCGGTTATGGTAACCTCCTCTCCATGTTGGTAACTATGTTCGCCTGCAGGGGGGTTAGTACTACCTCCACCATCAACGGCTAGCGTAAGAACGTACTGCTCGGTTTCAAAGTTAGCCGTGAGTTGCCTATCCCGGTCCATCACTACTGTGATCACATCGCTTTCTGCACTACCTGAAGGATAATCCCCGGTCCAATTGCTGAAGTACCAACCTACCTCTGGAATCGCCTCGATGGTGACCTCCTCTCCGTGGGGATAAACGTGTGTCCCTTCCGGATCGGTACTGCCCTGGCCTTCACTACTTACCACGAGGGTCCTACCTATGATCGTGGTGAACTCCCATACATTGGATTCGATGGTGTGTTCTCCATCATCTGCCTCCGCATACCACCGATACATGGCCCCATATTCAAGGTCATCCCAAGACACAGAAGCGGTCCCACCGCTTGCCACGTTAGGATCGGTACCTATCAAACTATCGTCCGACGCATCGTAGAAATGCACATCCATAGATGTACCTGCATGATGTGCAACGTCTACGCTCAATTCCACATCCGAACCTAGACCCGATTCCCCGTCGGCGGGCTGAGGGTTACTTGGACTATTGGGCCCGTCGATCACTGAGAGTGTAGCCACCTGGTATGCATCCTGGGGGTTGTTCTTAAGACGGGCGACCACTCCCAGGTTACCGATGATACCCGACGATGGTGTTGTGTCCTCAACGTTGGGTGCCTCGATCTCAAAGGAAAACGATCCAGTTGAATCTGTAGTAATATCATGGGATACATCGGCCATAGGGATACTAACGGTAAAATCCTCTGAACCATGGTTCGGGAAATTACCAGCGACCGTAACCATTTCTCCAGGTGCCACTGCAGACGGTTCAATGGTCATGGAGTTTGGGTTGGTGGGAACATGATAACTCCTGAGTTCACTGATACGGTCAGCCCGGTCAGTCCGTTCCACGACCTCTTTTACCGTATTCTGTACATTCCCGTTGTAATAAAATTCCAAAGTTCCCGTATCATTGCCGCTTTCTTCACGTGTGACTTCGAACGCATCAAAGCTGCCCGCCGGTACGTTAACGGAAGAGGTACTCCCAGACACCTCGACGTCCAGATTATATTCTTCTGTTTCGTCGACCTCATCATAACTTTCCTGATTTCCATCTACCAATACCTCAACATATCCCTCACGATGTAAGGTATTATCGGTCTGAAAAGTACTTCCTGGACTAAGTGGAAAATTGTAGCCATCCAAAGGAGGGTCATTAGTCGTTGTGGTATCTGTAATAATCTCTGCATAGGGATAGGTTATCACTTGAACCTCTCCCTCCAAATACCGGTATTGATAATCCTCTACAAGCGCAAGATTGTCCATCCGATACTTTAAATATCCCTCGTAATCACCGCCTTCAAATATAATAGTTTTATCTCCTTCGGCTATACCTTCAATCAGCTCGCCGTCAAGCACGACCTTATAAACAGGTGTCATGGTTCCATCGATATTAACTTCTTCGATAGAGTCCACCGTATAGATCAATCGTTCGTCCAAATCCATGTTATCTGTCCAGAAATCTTGATCATAAGTCCATGTGGTACCGATCCTCCAAGTGGGTATATCCGGTGAACCGGTACTGGTGGGATGCACTTCGTCTTCGCACAGCGATCCGCCCGAGTCAACGCCGGATGATACTTCAAAAATCGTTCCAATAGATGCAATTACCAAAAGAGTAATGATCATAACGCATATCTTTTTCATGATACTGTCTCCTTTAAATATACCATGATAGTGAAGATATATAAGGATTATGCTGAAAGCGATATCAGTTCCACAGGGCCGCATCCTCCGTTCACTTAGAGCAAGTTCCTGTGATTTTTACTGTTTGAAACGAAGAGCTTATCACTAAAAACTTGACGGGTAAAGTGGGAAAAAATATATAACATACCCGCATCATCGACCGAATAATGGCATACCGAAGATCGCCTCTAAGGATATTGATTTACCTGTTCGCGACCATAATAGCACCTATGGCGCTTATGATAATCAATCATGTCTATTGGATCGATAACATCGTACTGACAATCTTCTTAATCACGTGGATGGGTTTCGGCCTTATAGTACTTCAGCCCTACTCCGTGGAGGGATACGAGACCATCGAACCTTGAATCGGTTTTTTTCAGAACTCAAAATCTTCATCATCGCCGAAGAGCTCAGAGGGGTTCGTGTCATCATTTTTTTTAAGGATAAACATAGAGTGTATTGAACTTTTGGGCTCGACGAAAACACATATATATTACATTTTATTAACATGATCAGGTAAAAGATGAAAGGAAAAAACATGGGAGATTACGGTACGGCTTCCTTTGCGATGCTTGGAGTTTTGATAATACTGCTATCCATAATCGCTACGGCACACATATCTCGCCTGGAGAGGTTGAACTACGAGGAAAGGTTTAGGACCGACCTTTTGACCAAGATGGATAATCTGGGAGAAGAGTACTTGGATTCAATAGACACAAAGCTCCATATGCTGGGTATAAAATCAGCTTTCAACGGAAATAGAGTGGATACTGATCCACCATATTATCTTTTCGAGAAAGGGTCTGAGGACTATTTCGAAGAAGTTTTGGGTGAAGAAATCAAAGACGGCTCCTTTTCCATGACACTGGTTTACCACAACGTCAGCATGGGGAACAGGATCATGGAAGTCGACGACGTACTGCTACAGCCCGTAGACCCAAAAAATACCATTGTTGACGGTCCGGGGGAAATGGTGAGAACGAATAGAACCTACTGTTACGAGATCGACGGGGTGTTAAAGGTTCTTGTAAGGGATACCCGGCGAGATACCGAACTGCGTAAGGAGAGGGAGGTGGATCTCACCGTGGACGTACCATACCCCTTCATAAAGGAAAGAACGATATCCTTCAGCGGTTCCGGAACGGGAAGCCAGGGGCACATAGCCAGGATGGTGGAGTACATGCTAACCACCGTGGCACAGTACCGGGTGTTCATGGGAGAAAGGGATACGGAGGTGATACTCACCAACGAGGACGTTGAACTGGCGGTGAACCTCGCACTCATACTGGAGATTGCATACCAGTTCAGGTATCACGATGAGGGCGTTACCAGGGCACTAAGCGAGAATGTCAGCCACGGGGCAGTGGACCTTATCCAACTGATGGAGCATTATATACAAACCAACCGGGTGGACCCCGGGGATATTATTGCCATTTATCACGGATACGCCTATGACGGTGATTTGCTGGATAACGAGAATGCCACCCTGTTCAACATATCAGGCGTCATATCCCAGGCCCTTTACGCCATAGTGGACCAATTCATACTGAATTACTTGGATTACTTCGGCATGCTGGATATTGTTGATATCGCCTACAGGGCATACCGTAAGGTGTGTGATTGGGCTGAAGAAGGAACGAGTTACTTCAAAGGTCTCTTCCCGAAGGAGGATAAGGATGAGATCAATCCCGAGCACGTGGATCTGGTCAAGAACTGGGTCCACGAGACTTTTGTATCCGCCGGACTGATGAACACCCACATATCACGGTCTGTGTACCACCCCATAGACAGTATCGACGGAGAAACCATCACAGGTTACCCAAGCCTTCCCGAGGACTTCAGTCATGAATTCACATTTAACACCACGGTTAAAATTACAGGGAAAGAATATCGATACTATGAATATGCCTGCGACTGCCCGGATAACGAACCTCACCTGGGTTACCAGGGGAAGATGTGTGAAAATGAAATAACGATCGATGACCCCGTCCTTGGGAATATGACCGTGACCTGCGGTGCCCAGGAAGAGCTGGTAGGCTATCAATACGCCACCTATCCTATAACGGTATCCGTGGGGCCCGGTCAGTTCTTCTTCCATGAAATCGATATACTGAAATCCCAAGATCATGACGAACTCTGGCAGGATTTTTTCGACAACAAATTTACCGATGAGGGAGACAACGAGGTGAATTCCACTAGGGAGGCGTTGGTACAGATAATCAACAGGATCGTTGAGAGTGTAATCAACAATATAGAACTGGAGGAGGAAGATTACAAATTGCATGTCAACCCCGGTGATCGGGTCACACTATTTAATGAGATAAAGAACAAGGTTAATCTTGCTGTGAGCACTGCCTTCGGGGAGTTCAGGGACAACCCCGATTTCATCGCAAACATAGTACGGGATTACCTGCACGGTGACGAAAACGGCGGAAAGAACATAGAAGCACTCATGGATCTGCTGAACGAAAGTTACGACACGTTCGCAGACAAGAATCAGTTTATACGGGATGCCGTGAATAGAACGGCGGATATACTGCTTAGACCGGAGAACCCGGGCCTTGTGATAGAGATAGGGGAACCGGGGATTCGAATAGGTGAGTTAGGAGAAAGAGCTGATCTTTCGTGGAACACTAGCCAAGGAGAAATACCAAGGGGAATGGTATCCCGATTGCTCAGGGAACAAATCGAATACGATGATTTCATTGATTCCCTAGGGGTACATGCTGAAATCGCTTACCAGGAGTTAAAGAAAAGGGAGGTTGACCGGGGGAACCACGACATCGCCATGGACGGGATGATAGTTCAGGCCTTGCACCATTACCAGCACAGCGAGGGGATCTATACCAGAGAGATTTTGGATGATAGTTATGGGGTGAGATCAAAAAGCGTGGGGGAAACTCAAGATCTTTTAAACATGACCATAGAACCAAACCCTGCGGTCCAGGGCAAGGATATCATTTACTTCAACGCAACTATCGAAGAGTCAAATTTTATAAATTGGACTTCAGATAGAGATGGATTTCTTTCCGACGATCAAAATTTCACCAGGAGTGCAGAGGATTTAACATATGGTACCCATATTATAACGATTAATTGGTTCAAAGATGGGATAGGTGTTGTTAGTGAAACCATGGAGCTTCACATAATCCGGTTCCCCCCAAGGGCGGTGATCGACGAAGTGGGCCCGTGGTGGGAGAAAGAACTTCTAACATTCACGCACTCCAGCGATGATCCCTTCGGGAACATATCGGGGGTGTACTGGGACTTCGGGGATGGTAACTCATCCACAGGGGATACGGCAGAACACGCATACGAGAGACCGGGTATATATAAAGTGACCCTGACCGTCACAAACGATGTTGGTCTCAGCAACAGTACCTGGATAGAGCTTCTCATAGACGATCGGCCCTACGTGAAGGAGTTTGGTCCGGATACGAGCATTCCCCTGGGTACCGATACAGCACTGGAGATTACCTTCTCCGAGAAGGTGGCTCCAGATACCCTTGAGTACATCATCAGCCCTTCCATGGAGATGACCGAGGAGGGGGGGGGTGACAATTCCACCGTGATCCTCAGACCAAAAGAATTCTTTCAGCGGAGACAGGATTACGTGCTGATGATCGTTGATGTCAGGGACGTGGACAACGGCACCGCGTCCCCTTTGCTTGAAGAATATACCATTGAATTCGAAACCGTGGACTTCGCCCGGCTGGAGGGATGGCACCCCGGGGGTAACGACGTGCCAGTAAACCGTGAGGTGGTCCTTGGATTCACCGAAGGAGTTACCCTCACGGGCAGCGTACATGGTTTGATAAGCGGCGACCATGACTGGAAAAAGGAGATCAGCAACGATGGGCGTACCTTCAAACTGTTCCACGAACCATTCCCGTCGGGTAGCACCATAACCCTGACACTGAACCTGGGCGAGCTGAGAGCGTCTAGGGATAATTCATCGATACTGTGCAATGAAGGCAATACAAACGTGATTATATCCTTCACCACCCGGGATGTTTCATACCCCCAGCTGATACGAGCGGAACCAGTGAATACCATGGATGTTCCCGTGAACCAAAGTATCCTGATGGAATTCGACACGCCGGTGAACGTCTCGTCCTTCGAACTTAGCATCTCCCCGGAACTTGACAACATGACGCTACACTGGAGCGATGAAAACCGGATACTGGAAATCACCCACCAGGGGATGACGGGAGATACCCTTTATATTGTTTGGTTCTCGGGGGAGGACATGAGAGGACGCCCCATCATACCAGATCTGAATAACCCCGATATCGCCATACCCTTCATGTTCAACACCGTGGATACCTTTATGCCCAGTGTGGTTCATTACAGCCCTCACAACGACATGAAAAGATTTCTGAGCGGTGCTCCGGTGACCCTGGTTTTCAACAAACCCATGAATACGTCCTCTCTGAGATACCATATCACAGGTGGGGATGGTGAGTACACAACGATATGGAACGATATGGGAACCACGATTTACATAGGCTTCAGCGGCTACTCCGCCGGGGAATGGTACACATTCCATCTGCTAGGAGGGGAAGATACCAGGGGAAATGAGCTCCAAGGACTCGTTGATGTCCGGTATAGGATAAGCCTCAACGGAGATGAGATAGAAGGCACATGGTTCGAAAGAAAGGTATGGTCCATCATGGGGGGTGGCTTGGGCACCTTCGGTAGCCCCTTCTTTGATATGGGTGAGGAGTTCCTGATGAACACCGTATCAAACATGATAAACAGCAGCCAGTTCAGTCAGCTAGAATACAGAGTACCCCTGAACGTGGATGAGACATTCACCTACGAGGAAACCGGCGAGCTGGAGTTGAAAGCTATCCTCGAGCCGTCCTTCCTGCACCTTAGGGGTGAGGAAGGACTGGTAAAGTTAGCGGGGGGAACACACTACACAGATATAACAAAAATATCCTCAAGACCCTACGAAACCCATTGGACGATCAGTGTCCCAGAATCTAGGGTGGTGGTGAACGTGAGCAGGATCGGTCACGGCGTTGTCCTTGACGGTGCATACAAAGAGGTACAATGGAAGGAGAACATGGACGTAGGATTCACCATAAACGTGAGCGTTTCAAGCGGTTGGGAACTGGAAGATGTCGATTACGGTAGAAGCGATTCTTTCCTAAGGGACATAAAATCCTTCCTGAACAACGTATGGAAATATCTCAAGGATGCCATAGGATACATAATCGGCGGGATACAGAGATTACTGGAGCTCTTCGATTCACTGGTGGAGAGGATAAAGGAATTCGGCCAGGAGATCATGATACTCCTGGGGGAGATGATACAACGAGTAGTCATGCAGCTGAGGGAATATATTACAGGTAAAGGCGATGACATAATCGAGATCATCGACAGCCTGGCATCCATCACCGATATCGAAACCATTTCCATGCTCGGCCTTGATTTCCATATCGATACAGGTGAAGCAGAAGAGACTACTGTTCCCATGCACCCGGGAACGGTCACAAGGTATCTCAACATATCACTGCAGGGCGAGTTCATCGGCACCCACTATACCTTGAACCTCAACATGCTGGAAGATAACATAATCGCCTTCGGGGACCTGTCGGTAAGGAACATGGTCTTTCAGTGGGTGGTGGATCCCTTTGCGGACCCCTTTAACGACATGAATGATGAAAATTTCCAGGGACTGTACGACGCATGGTTCCAGTGTAATGGCAGGGTGAAGAACGGCAACACCGAATTGGAACTCAAGGTACCGGTAATGGCCGATGATACATCTAGCCATACAGTAGCTCTGTCTGATGTCACAAAATTTGATAATGTTAGAATACCTATAGGGCCGATTGTTATATCGGACCTGGACATGGGGATGGAACTGGTGTACGATGGCTCAGATATTGTAGACATATTGAAGGGGCTGCTTTATACCGCTTTCCAGGATACCCGGACGGCCATGAAAGGTGTCACGATGGGACTCAATTACGTGGTTGAATTCGTAAGAACACTGGTACGAAATATGATAAGCGGGTTCATAGAAATAGCACGTGATTACGTGAAGGAGCTAATATTTTTCTTTGAAGGGGCGATAAACGAGGTGGAGGTGAAGCTCTTTTTCAGTATGACCAGCGGTGAAGCTATAGTGGGATTCATCAACTGGGTTGTCCAGACCGTAAAGGAACTAATTCAGGGGTTCATCGATATGCGGCCGGCACTCCCCAGCTCTTTGCCTTCTACAAAGATACTGCAGAATACCACATTCGGTGTTGAGGTGGGAAAAGGGGATTTAGTGGGTTATTTCAATGCAGATGTGCCGACACTCAGTGCGGCAGTGGGAAGACCCATGGGTGACTGGAATCTTGGCTTCGGTGTTAACGCACCCGAGATGACCCTGGTCCAGGGTCAATTAACCGGAGGGTGAGTCGGTCTCGACCCGATACTCGATTGAAAACCTTTTTCCATCCTCTACCAGAGTCCGGTTTAAAAAAAGCTCAGTCTCCGCCGGTACAACCATATAATCCTCTTGTTCCACCCCAGAAATACTGAGATTAAGGGTAGGCGTTCCAAAAGGCACCGGGACATCGTGGGAGGGAGAAATATGGCTGCGCAGAAAGGTGATGTTATGATGAAAGGTCGTCCGGTTTCTATACTCAACGCTTTCATTGTTACCATCCCAATGCCAATTAATAAAATCTTTCATATCCTGATAAAGTACGTTAGCCAAATCACGTGATTCACCACCATCGTCCGGATAAATATATACGTCCCTTATCCCTCCGATGGTCTTGGATTCTATGACAAACGGTGTACCCGAGGGAAGTGAGAGGTCTTGAGCATCCCTTGAAGACGGAAAGCGAGTATGGTTCCTGCCAAGCAAAAAAGGGTCTAGGAGTCGTACGTTACCTATCAATTTGCGCTGAGAAATACGGTTACCGCAGTGTATCGTGATGCTCCTAGAATCAATGTATAATGAATATGGCTCTCCTTTGATCGTGTGATCAAGGACCATGTACGAATCACTCTCCTCCTCATATGTCATGTTGAGGATGAAATCTCCTGAAATGCTCAGTGCATGGTTTATGGTATCGGATAATAAGTCCGTAGCCTCATCCAAATAAAGTTCGTCGGTTGACGAGCTCTGCCATTGATAAACACCTATCACCGACGCTGTGAGGATCACCGCTACCATGATCCAAGCCATCTTTGACATAATATAATCTATCATATCACTGTTTCCGTATACATGGAAGTTTATAAATGTTGTCCGAAATAGGGCTATCTTTTCCGAAAACTTCATATCCGTCAATATTTATTGCGATATGCGAGGAAAGTGGTTGTGGGGGCCGATCTACCCCCAGATTATACGCAGGTCTAAGGGATAACTTTAAATAAAAGCGCCCTCTAGGAGCTAAAATACTCACTACCAAAGGGCCTGTAGCTTAGCCAGGTAGAGCATCTGGCTTTTAACCAGGTGGTCTGGGGTTCGAAATGAATTGCCATAAGCGATTCACGAAAATCCCCACGGGCCCGCCTGAATCTATAAGGGCCAGTATTAAGTAAGAAACTATGCCACGGAGAGTTTCAAACATGCATCTGAAAAAAATATATGGGGGCAAAAAATGGGTAAAATAAACGTAATGAAGCACACCTTCGTACCAGAACACGGATTGGTTCCAAAAGAAGATGAAAAAGACATACTTCTCAAATTAAATGTTTCTAAGGATAAACTACCAAAAATACTAAAATCCGACCCGGTCCTTCAGCAGCTGGAAGGAGTCGAGGGGAAGATAGAAGAAGGAAGGATGGTAGAAATAATCCGAAAAAGTAGCACTGCCGGCGAGGCATATGCTTATCGCTTAGTGGTGAACAGGTGATACAACATGAAAGAACTTGTTGACGCATTTTTCAAGGAGATAAGTGTGGTAAGCCACCACATAAACGGGTATGATGAGTTTATTCCTACCCCGGACAATAGGAATAGTCAAATGCAGAAGATAATCGACAGCATAAGCATAGGATACGGCGAAAACGGTCAAGGCAAGATACTGCTGGATCCCGAAAAAGTAGACGGCCAAGACATAATGATCAGATTTGGTCGAGACCGTATGGAGGACGGACGGGTTGACCCTAACTCGGAGGCAACAATAAGGTTGAATAAACCCATGGTAAAGGAAGCCAGCGGCTCCCAACACAGACTGACCCCCATGGAGGCACGTTTAAGGGACGTTTACTACGAGTCCGAGATCCAGTTGAAGGTCAGCATAATACGAGACAATATAGAGGAGGAGCCTCAATGGATAACAATAGGCAAGATACCCATAATGATAGGGTCAAAGATGTGTAACCTTCATCCCGACAACATCGACGATACACTGGAAGAGGTACTGGACATAGATCTTGAAGGAAAGGATTTCGAAAAACTGTCCTACGAAGAAAAGCTTATCAAATTGGGCGAGGACCCAAAGGACCCCATGGGGTACTTCATCGTTGGAGGTACGGAACGAAACCTCATGGCCGTAGAGGATATGGCCTCTAATCGCCTCATATGCGAATTAAACGAAAAGTACGGGCGCACCATAGAAGTGGTCAAGGTCTTTTCAAAAAGACACGGGTACCGTGCACTGACGGTAATGGAAAAGAAAAAGGATGGTCTCATAACCGTGTCCATACCGTCTGCAAGGGGAGACATACCACTGATAATACTGATGAAGGCTTTGGGCATGGACGATGACGGAGAGATATACGAGACCCTAGTGAAGAAACAAAACAGGGCTAGCTATGTTTTCGCCAATATCGAGATGGCTCAAGATGAGGAAAACTACTCGTCTGAAGGAGTCTATACCCAAGAGGACGCTATGACATACCTTGAAAGGAAGTTCGCTACCGGACAAGCCGAGGAGTACCGCATAAGGAAGATTGAATCCATACTTGATAGATCCTTGTTACCACATCTGGGAGACGAAGAAGATGCAAGGAAAAAGAAGGCCCTTTATTTAGCGAGGATGGCACGGGCCATACTTGAACTCGCAAACGGAGAAAGAGGGGCGGACGATAAGGACCATTACGCCAATAAAAGATTAAAGTTGGCCGGGGATCTGGTCGCGGACCTTTTCAGAGTATCGATAGTGAACCTTCTTAAAGATATGAAATACCAGTTGGAACGAAACTTCGGTAAGAAGGGAGAGATAAAAATAGGTTCGTCCATAAGACCGGATCTACTCAGCAACAAACTCAAGCACGCAATGGCCACGGGTAACTGGGTCGGGGGACGTACCGGCATATCTCAACTTCTGGACAGGACCAATAACATGAGTGCAATAAGCCATCTTCGAAGGGTAAAGTCCCCTCTATCAAGAAGTCAGCCTCACTTTGAGGCCCGGGAACTGCACCCTACACAATGGGGCAGACTGTGTCCCAACGAAACTCCCGAAGGACAGAACTGTGGTCTGGTCAAAACCTCCACACCCGTTATCAACGTTTCAAAAGGAACGGATACCCTTGAACTGAAGTGGAAATTGCACGAGATCGGTCTTGAGCAGATTGGGGGAAAAACCGGTTTGAATAAAAAGGTATATCTTAACGGAGATCTCATCGGCCTGGTAGAGAATTCTGAAGAATTTGTGAACAATCTGAGGGAAGCGCGCCGGGTCGGAAACATCTCAGATCAAGTGAACGTGAGAAACGACGAAAAGATGGATGAAATAATAATCAACTGTGATACTGGTAGAGTCAGAAGGCCGCTGTTGATTGTCAAGAACGGTGTTCCCCAACTCAAAAGCAAAGACGTTGATGAATTGTTGAAGGGAAAAAAGACGGTCATGGATTTCTTCAACGAAGGTATACTGGAGTGGATAGATGCCGAGGAGGAGGAAGACCTTTACGTTGCCGTTTATCCCTACAATACACCTGAACACTGTAAACATTGTGATACGCCGCTGTCAACAAAGGACGTTCAATGGGTGAACCTTGGAGAAAAGGGAGAAGCAGTTCTGGAGTGTGTCCACTGCGGAGATAAAATGGAAGTGCCATTGACCCTAAAAAAGGAACATACACATATGGAAATAGATCCTCTGCTTATACTCGGAGCATCCGCCGGATTGATACCCTTTGCACCTCATAACGCAGCCGCCCGCTGTTCCATGGGGGCCAATATGATGAAACAGTCTCTCGGTCTTCCCTCTTCAAACTACAGAAATAGACCCGATACCAGGGGCCATCTGCTGCATTATCCCCAGTTGTCACTTTTACAAACCAAGACGATGGATTTGGTAAATTACAACAAAAGGCCAGCGGGACAAAATTTTACAGTTGCGGTCATGTCCTACCACGGATACAACATGGAAGACGCCCTTATATTCAGCAGAGCCGCCATAGATAGAGGTCTGGGAAGGTCCTCCTTTTTTAGAACATATACTACAGAGGAGCGAAGATACCCTGGAGGCCAGGAAGACCATTTCGAGATACCCGATCCAGATGTGAGAGGAGCCCGGAGCGACCAGTATTACCGATTCTTAGACGAAGACGGGTTAACCAGTCCCGAGGTAAAGCTTGACGGAGGGGACGTACTGGTAGGTAAAACTTCTCCACCGCGTTTCCTTGAAGAGGACACCGACTTCATGGCACCTCAGAAAAGGCGAGAGACCTCTACCATAGTGAGGCCCAGGGAAAAGGGTTGGGTTGACTCGGTGATGCTTACGGAATCCGAGGACGGCAGTCGATTGGTCAAGGTTAAAGTCAGGGACCAACGTGTGCCTGAACTCGGGGATAAATTCGCTTCAAGACACGGTCAAAAAGGAGTTATCGGTAAGCTCCTGGAACCTGAAGACTTGCCCTTCACCGAAGAAGGATTGGTCCCGGATATAATCCTAAACCCCCACGCGATCCCGTCAAGAATGACCGTAGGGCATGTGCTGGAGATGTTAGGGGGAAAGGTAGCATCTTTGGAAGGTCGTTTCGTAGACGGGACTCCATTCGGCGGTGAAAGAGAAGAGGTCATAAGAGATTCACTTCTGAAAGCGGGTTTCAAACACGATGGTACGGAAGTACTATACGACGGAAGGAGTGGGAAGATGCTCCAGGCGGATATCTTCATCGGAGTGATATACTACCAAAAACTGCATCATATGGTTTCCGGAAAACTTCATATGCGGTCGAGAGGACCAGTGCAGATACTGACAAGGCAGCCCACTGAAGGTAGATCAAGACAGGGCGGTCTCAGGTTCGGTGAGATGGAAAGGGATTGTTTGATAGGTCATGGTACCGCCATGGTTATTAAGGACCGACTGTTGGACCAGTCCGACGGTACTACCGAATATATATGTGGTAATGCAGACTGCGGGCATGTGGCCATATTGGATACAAACGGTGAACTGCGCTGCCCGGTCTGTGGAGAAAGGTCTGATGTTCATCAAATACAAACAAGCTATGCCTTCAAATTGCTTATGGACGAACTGAGGTCCCTTGGAGTTACCATGAGGCTTCAATTGGAGGAGTTAAAATGAACCGAAAGGGAATTACCAAACGTATAGGTGCTATCAGATTCGCTTACATGTCTCCCAAGGAGATACGAAAACTATCAGCTACCAAGATAATAACCCCGGATACTTACGACGACGATGGCTTCCCCATTGAGATGGGGCTGATGGACACGCATTTAGGAGTGATAGAGCCGGGTCTTAGGTGTAAAACCTGCGGATGCAGAGTCGACCAATGCTCAGGACATTTCGGTCATATCGAACTGTCCATGCCCGTGATACATGTGGGTTATGTAAAAGAGATAAAAAAACTTCTTAGGTCTACCTGCAGCGAATGCGGATGTGTCTTGATGAGTGACGAGGAAAGAGACCATTTCATAAAGGAGATGATACACCTTGATGATCTAGGTGGCGACTCCTTGGACATGAGAAAGTTGGCTAAAAAGATATCACACAGTGCCAGAAAGAATAGCGTATGTCCTCACTGCAAAACCGAACAAAGAAAGATAATGTTGGACAAACCCACCACCTTTAGGGAAGATAACACCAAGTTAACACCGAAGGAGGTGAGAGCAAGACTGGAGAGGATACCGGATAAAGACCTCATACCCCTGGGCTTGAACCCGAAGGTAGTAAGACCTGAATGGATGGTGTTATCCGTGTTACTAGTACCTCCGGTTACGGTTAGACCTTCGATCACCCTTGAATCAGGAGATAGGTCCGAGGACGACCTCACCCATAAGTTGGTGGACATACTTAGGATCAACCAGCGTCTCAGAGAAAACCGAGACGTTGGGTCGCCCCAGTTGATCGTGGAGGATCTTTGGGACCTTCTTCAATATCACGTTAATACATACTTTGATAATCAGACCTCCGGCATACCCCCTGCTAGACACCGCAGCGGCAGGACGTTGAAAACACTGATACAGAGGTTGAAGGGTAAAGAAGGGAGGTTCAGGCAGAACCTGAGTGGAAAGAGGGTAAACTTTTCAGCACGATCCGTCATCTCGCCGGACCCCTGGGTATCAATCAACCAAGTGGGTGTTCCCATGAAGGCGGCCAGGGAGCTCACCGTTCCCTTGAAGGTGACACCTGAAAATTTGGATTATGTTAAAGATATGGTAAAAAAGGGACCGGAGCCCATGGAAAGAGGAAAATATATCGCCGGTGCGAACTACATAATACGGCCGGACGGAAGAAGGATTAGAGTGACCGACATGAACGCCGAAACAGTATCCGAAAAGATCGAGGTGGGGTTCACGGTGGAACGGAGTTTGAAGGACGGGGACATAGTTCTTTTCAACCGGCAACCGTCTCTGCACCGCATGTCCATGATGGCCCATGAAGTTAAGATAGTTCCGGGAAAGACCTTTAGATTGAACCTTGCGGTATGTCCACCCTATAACGCCGATTTCGATGGTGACGAGATGAATCTGCACGTGCTTCAAAGCGAGGAAGCTAGAGCGGAAGCGAAGGTCATCATGAGAGTACAGGAGAACATATTGTCCCCTAGGTTCGGCGGGCCGATAATAGGCGCAACACAGGACCACATAAGCGGACTGTTCTTTTTAACCTATCAAAACCCGATGTTTACACGTCGAGAGGTAGTGAGCATATTCTCCAATATTACGAGTGAAAAATTCCCGAGCTCCGTTGAAATCGACGGAGAAAGAATGTGGTATGGTAGGGAAATATTCAGCCACTTTCTCCCGGATGATTTGAACATTGAATTCAGAGCGTCGATATGCGAAAAATGCGATGAGTGCCTTAAAAAAGATTGTAAGTACGATGCATACGTATCCATAGAGGACGGGAGCTTGAAAACCGGTACGATAGACGAAAACGCCGTAGGTGCTTTCAAAGGAGAAGTTGTGGATAAGATAGCTAGAGACATGGGTACCGACAAGGCTCGTAAGTTCATAGATCAAATTACCACGATATCCCTGGGTGTGATCACTTTGAGAGGGTTCACAACGGCCATAAGCGACGAAGATGTACCAGACGAGGCAATGCGGCAGATCAACGAGGTATTAGCAAAGGCCGCGGATAAGGTAAAAGATTATGCGATAGCCTATCGAGACGGTGAATTGGAGCAAATGCCGGGTAGAGATCTCAAAGAAACCCTCGAGCTAATGGCTATGAAGGAAACCGGCAAAGCCAGAGATAACGTCGGTAAAATAGCCAGCAGACACCTCGGTCTTGGCAACAACTCAGTGGTAATGGCTAAAACCGGAGCACGTGCCAGTATGTTAAACCTAACCCAGATGGCCGGTGCACTGGGACAGCAGGCCATCAGAGGGGAGCGCCCCAGCAGGGGATATGAAGATAGAACACTTTCCCACTTCGAAAAGGGAGCTCTAGGTGCCGAGGAAAGAGGATTTATTAAATCCTGTTACAAAAAGGGTTTAAATCCGGTAGAATTCTTTTTCCACAGTATAGCAGGACGAGAAGGGTTGGTGGACACCGCTGTCCGTACCAGCCGTTCCGGTTACATGCAGAGACGACTAATACACGCCATGGAGGATCTCATGGTTTACAACGATGGATCAGTCCGAAACACCGGTGATACAATAATACAATTCAGATTCGGCGAGGACAGAATAGACCCTATGAGGAGCAAGAAGGGAAATGCCGTAGATATAGATGATATCATAACAGAACTAAAGGCGGTTAAGAGAGGAGGTGGTGCCTGATGGCAAAGAAAGATACTATAAACGCCCTGATAAGGAGAGGGGTTGAAGAAGATTTAGCCACCGAATTGGCGGATGCGGGTATGACTCTAGGTGACGTAAAATCTGCATCTGTGAACGAGCTAAAAAAGATAGTTAGATCTAAGAAAAAGGCCCAAGAAATCTTGGACAAGGTCGGTAAAAAGAAGAAGGGAAAGAAGAAAAAGACAAAGAAGAAGAAAGAAGAAATATTCACGATTCCAAAAAAGTTTGAGCCTATGAAAGGCACTGCAAAAGAACTTAAGGATATCTGTGAGGAAAAGGGATATGAACTTCCAAGAATTCTTTTTGAGGGAACGGCTAAAAAGATAGAGGAAGAGGGAATAGATGAAAAAGATTATCCTTTGATAATCGACCTGATAACCGAGCGTTTTGAAAACAGAAAAATAGACCCTAAAGAATCTATTGGAATAGTAAGCGCCCAGTCCATCGGCGAACCCGGAACGCAGATGACCATGAAAACGTTCCACTACGCCGGCGTGGCCGAGATAGGCGTTACACAGGGTCTACCGAGGATGATCGAGATAGTGGACGCCCGTAAGGTACCGAGCACACCTATGATGGAAGTGCATTTGGAGGAAGGGATAAGGAAAGACCGAAACATGGCAAAAAAGATCGCCTCAGAACTCGAAGTTACCCGCTTGATAGATATCGCAGAAGTTGACCTTGACATGTCGGAGATGAAGGTAGTTATAAAGCCCGAACCTAAAAAGCTTGATTCACTCGATATAGATCCCGAAGATATCGTGACTCACCTAAGGAAATCAAGGTATATCAAAGGAAACGTTGATCTCAAAGGAAAGAAAATATTCATCACCCAAGAGGAACCGAAATACGCTCTTCTACACAACGATGTAGAGCATGCGAAGAACACGAAGATAAAGGGTTTGAAAGATGTAAAAAGGGCGGTTATACGGGATACCGGGGAAGAGCACATCATATTTACGGAAGGTTCCAATTTAGCGGAGGTTTTAAAGATAAGGGGTGTCGACATAACAAACACCACCTCTAACAGCCCGGTAGAAGTATTCAATGTATTAGGGATTGAAGCGGCTAGGAATTCCATTATAAAAGAAGCCCTGGATACCCTGGACGAGCAGGGGTTGGATGTAGATGTAAGGCATGTCATGCTCGTGGCGGATATGATGACGAATGAAGGAGACATAAAGGCCATCGGACGACACGGTGTGTCCGGTAAGAAGACAAGCGTGCTCGCAAGAGCGGCATTCGAGATTACCAGCACCCATCTGCTAAGGGCGGCCATAGTGGGCGAGGTCGACAAGTTAGACGGAGTTGCCGAGAACATAATCGTAGGGCAGCCCATAACCCAAGGAACAGGTGCGGTGGAAGTAAAATATACACCTGGGAAGGCTGAAAGGTAAAATAGTTATATAGGAGAATGATTTAGACTAAACCATCCAGACATTTAAGGAGGAATATCATGGACATTAACAGAGAAATTAGGTTGGCCGTGAACACCGGTAAAACCGTGTTCGGGGTCAAAGAATCCAAGGAAGCAGCGTCTTCCGAAAAAGCTAGGCTAGTGATAGTATCGAATAAGTGCCCGGAAACAGAATTCAAAGGAGATCAGTTCCAAGGGGTACCTATCTACCATTACAAAGGTAACAACAAAAACCTCGGGACCGCAGCTGGGAAACCATTTTCAATCTCGGCTCTCACCGTTATCAAGGCTGGGGAATCCAACATTCTTTCCGTCAAGGGGTGAACATTTCTTGGAAGAAATAAAGCTCACCGAAAAAACCCTTAGATATATCACACTGTTCGAGGATATCACAGGCGCCAAAGTCAAGGACTGCATAGATATTCCAGAAAAGGTGATCTTCCTGGTAAAAAAGGGAGACATAGAGAAGGCGATCGGTAAAGCGGGAGTAAATGTCACCAATGTGCGGGAAAAGATCGGCAGGAACATTCACGTGATAGAGTACGATGATGAGCCTAAAAAACTCCTGGCAAATATATTCTACAGTTATGGTGTTAAAAACATAGACATCACCAACAAGAACGACGTCAAGCACGGTACGGTTGAAGTTAAGCCTGAAAACAAGGCTAGGGCCATAGGAACGAAAGGTAGAAACCTATCCATCGCCCGTATGATAATGATGAGGCATTCAGACATATCCAGCGTATCTGTGGCTTAATATCTCCGGATTCCCCCTGAAGTACATGTATGGCTCCAGTCGATTCTGAGCTTTCCAATTCTCTTTGCAGCTGCATTGGGGAATGTCTTCCAGTACATCACGGTCCTGGGTAATGTTGAACTTTCTAAGGACATCAACCACCGTTCTGTCACATCTTCCGCAGTTATGGGCGCCTCTCACACTGCCTAGACCGGCATTGGATATAACCATGTTCTTATCCGTATTTTTTATTACCTCGATGAGGGACCAAAGCCACGGCGGACGGTAAAGTTTCCTGCGCCAGAGTGACTCCAGAGGGCTGTACCTCTGCACGTTCACCGGATTAATGGAGATGGTGTTCTCGGGATGATATACCGCATTCACGGAGTTGATGGTATCCTGAATGGCCTCGTCCTCGGTGAGAAAGGGAGGTTTGAGTAAAAGGTAGGTCCTCAACCGGGCGCCTTCTTGAAGCACCTTGTCCCTTGCGGTAACGTAATTCTGGTAGGTAAAGCCCTTGTTAATGCTGTGTTCCAGGACAAAATCATTGGCGGATTCCAGTCCAATGGCGACCTCCAGCGTATTTACATGTCCACACATGCTGTTCAGGACCTCCCGGGAAACGTACTCCGGTCTGGTCTCCACCACCGTAAGCTCGGAGTCGAAGGATGAGAGAATGGTGGATGCCAGGGATTCCGGTATCTCATTGGTATCGAAAAAACTGCCCGATGTGTATATCTTCACTATGTCCTCCCCACGATACCTGTCGACTGCCTCCCCCAGCTGCCTGACAAGGTCCTGTTCCTTTACCCCTGGGTTGGTGTCTGTGTGATATCCGCACATGGTACAACCCGATCGGTAGCTCCATGAGCAGCCCCGTGTTCGGAATATGATCGCAAAGGTACCTGCAGGATTACCGTTCAAGATCTCTTCACCGTGCCATGTGGTGACAAGGTCTGTTTTGGAACTGCGTTTGTCTCTGAATCGCTTGGGGAATTCGGGATCCATGTGAACACCCCATGGACTAAGGAGGGATATTATACTTTTCCGAGATTCTTTATGGCTTCACGGTTGGTATGTAATCGGGACTCCATCACCGGACGGAACTCCAATGTCTCACCGAACAGATTCTTTACGGTTCCTTCCTTTTCCAGCCATGACCGGACTGGTATAACCACGTCTGCCGAAGAGGATACGTCACGGGCATCCGAGACCATCTGTATGATGATATCCGCGTGGACATCAGACGGCACCCTGGTATCGTAAACGAGAAGCACCTCGTGTTCATTTTCTTCCAAGGGTTTGAGACCCATATCATAGAGGCCCCATGCATTTATGCCCTCCTGGGCAACCACTGATAGTGATCTGGGGGATGCGTCCGGTGTGACCAAGGATATCATGCCATCTCCTTGGGATTTACTGCGTTTGTTTTTGGGTACCAGGTCCTTCAGCACGGGGCACATAGAGAATACACGGGAGTCCGTATGTACCTCCACGGATCCCATGAGCTCTTCCCGATTAACGGATGAAACGCACCCTGGCACGGGTGCATAAAGCTCACCGCCGGTGGAACGTGCCAACTCCGCTAATTCACGGGCCTCCTCGAGGGTGGTGTTAGGTGATGCGTAAACGTTTATCCGCTTACCCTCAAGAGACTTCAGTGTTCCCGAGTGCTCAACGGGAAGTGGGAGTGTCCCGAACTTGCCTATATCGCAAAGGTGGCCATGCATCGGAGTCAATCTTAGCGGCTGATTCGAGATACCGTGAACGGTTACAGGGCATCCCAGACCACATCCGGGGCAGTGAGAGGTGCCCATCTCCACGAGCTCGAAGGGTCCGGGTTCATCGGAGGCAGGTATCTCTTCCAGGGCACCTGTGGGACAGGCATCTGAAAGTGAGCCAACCAGCAAACTGTCCGTGTTACCCAGGGGATCTCCGAAGGCCGGCTCCACGATGGTTTGGAATCCCCTATGTACGAACTGCACAACACCTTCGCCGTGCTCCTCGGATGTTCGCACGCATGAACCGCAAAGTATGCACTTGCCGGGATCCCGGACCACATGGGGATGGGAGTCATCTACCATATAATCATGTTTGAAACCTGCGTAGGCATCCTGGGAAGCACCGTAAAGTGTTGCGTATTCCTTTAATTTACATTGGAATCTGTCAAGGCAGCCGCATTCCAGGCAGCGCTTTGCCTCCTGGATCGCCAGCTCGGGTTTGAACCCCATCTCGATGGCATCGTGATCCCTAACCCTTTCATCGGGATGCCTTACAGGCATTGACAAACGGGGAATCCGGTCCCAATCCGCAAAGTCCTCCTCATCCTTTTCGTCCCTATGTACGTAGCCAAAGGGTAGTTTGTAATTTTCCGGAGGATCGTATGCACCCAATTCACCGGCAATATACGCATCAACTGCGAAAGCCGCCTCCCGGGCATGTCCGGTGCACTCCACTATGGAGCAGGGGCCCAGGGTCACGTCCCCGGCGGCGAACACACCGTCCAGGTTGGTGGCGAACTTGTGGTTCACTTCCAGAGTGTACTTTGCCATATCCAAACCCTCTTCCCTGAGTGTATCGAGATCCGGGGATTGCCCTATGGCCAGTATAACGCTGTTCACCTCGAAGTCAATAGTTTCTCCCTCTATCTTGACAGGACGTGCCCTTCCAGATGCGTCGGGTTCTCCCAGTTCCATACGTGCACAGGTAACCTTGCTTACACCATTTACCTCGCAGCCGCATATCTTCTCCGGGTTGGTAAGGTACTCGAACCTTACCCCTTCCTCCATGGCCTCACGCATCTCCTCTTCCGAGGCAGGTGCCTGTTGGGCGGTTCTCCTGTAAGCTATGGTTACCTCCTTACCCATCCTTCTAGCCGTACGGGCAACATCCATGGCTGTGTTTCCACAACCAACCACCATGACCTTTTCCCCAAGGTCAATGTCCTTTCCAAGGGTATGATCTATTAGAAAATCTATGCCACCATACACCCTTGATAGCTCCTTACCCTCTATGGGGACAAGCCAGCTTTCCCAAGCACCGGTGGAGATGAAAACTGCATCGTGGACCTCCCTGAGTTCTTCCAATTTCATGTCCTTCCCCAGTTTCACTCCGGTTTTGGCCTCTATTCCCAGACCAAGAATCCAATCTATCTCCTTGTCCAACAGGTTCTTCGGTAGCCTGTAGTTGGGGATGCCGTACCGCATCATACCCCCTAGCTTGGGCATCATATCGTATATGGTTACACCATGACCTCTCAATCGCAGGAAATAAGCGGCGGTGAGTCCAGCTGGGCCGCCCCCCACTATACCCACACTCTTACCGGAGTCCCGGGGTATGTCCGGGGTCCACGGCTCCTCGATATCCAACTCGGCGGCGTACTGCTTCTCCTGCCTTATCGATATGGGTTCTTCAACCAGATGCCTTCTGCACTCCTCCTCACACGGTGCGAAACATGCCCGGCCCAGTGATATCGCCAGGGGGGTCATACTCTTGATGAGCTTTACCGCCTCATCCCATCTTTCGTTGGCTATGTGGGCAAGGTAACCCTGAACGTCCAAGCTTGCCGGACACTCTCTTGAACACGGTGCTATACAGTCACCGGTATGTTCGGACAGAAGAAGCTCTATAGCGGTTCTTCTACCTTCCATGATCTCGGGGGTGTCCGTACGGATATTCATTCCCTGGGATACCGGTGTATCGCAGGACGTGGTCACCATGGTACCCCTTGGCCCGGTGATCTCCACCAAGCATACTCTACAGCCACCGAAAGGCTGTTCGATGTGCTCGATCTCGCACAGGGTCGGTATGAAAATACCCTTTTCCCTGCAGACATCCAGCACCGACTGCCCATTCATGCATTCGTACTCCTCATCATCTATGTTCAAAGTGATCTTCTGGGACATCTATTTCACCTCCACGGCACTCACGGGACAAACATCCTTGCAGGCACCGCATTTGATACAGTTTTCCTGATCGATAGTATGTTGTTGTTTTACCTCACCGGATATGGCCCCGGTGGGACATTCCCTGGTACATCTTGTACAACCCACACATAAATCCGTGATGGTAAAGGTGATCAGTTTTCTGCAGACACCCGCCGGGCAGTTTTGGTCTTGGATATGAGCGGTGTATTCATGGTTGAAGTACCTCAGGGTAGTGAGAACAGGATTTGGGGAGGTCTGTCCCAGACCACAAAGAGAATGGACTTTTATGTGAGATGCTAGTTCCTTGAGTCCGTCTATATCTTCATGTTTACCCTGGCCCAGGGTGAACCTGTCCAGTATCTCCAGCATTCGTTTTGTTCCCACCCTGCAGAAGGTACACTTACCGCATGATTCCTGCTGGGTGAAATCCAAGAAGTACCGGGCAACGTTGACCATGCAGTCTCCCTCGTCCATTACGATCATGCCGCCGGAGCCCATTATGGCACCCGCTTCCGTAAGGGTCTCGTAATCAACGGGGGTATCGAGATACTCCGCCGGGAGGCAGCCCCCCGAGGGACCGCCAAGCTGCACGGCCTTGAACTCCATGTCTCCATCTATACCGCCCCCTATACCATAGATAATCTCCCTCAAAGGAGTGCCCACGGGTACTTCCACCAGCCCTCCACGTTTGATCTTTCCCGCAAGGGCAAATACCTTGGTACCGCCGCTCCTTTCGCTTCCGACCGAGGCATAGGCCTGGGCTCCGTAGCATATGATCCACGGTATGTTTGCCCATGTTTCTACGTTGTTTATGTTGGTTGGTTTTCCGAAAAGCCCCTTCTGGGCAGGGAAGGGCGGTCTGGGTCTGGGCATGCCCCTTTCACCCTCTATGGAATGCATGAGTGCGGTCTCCTCACCGCAAACGAAGGCACCGGCACCTTCTTTCACATGAATGTCGAACGAAAAGTCCGTGCTGCATATGTTTTCACCCAGGAATCCTTTTTCTTTCGCCTGCTGGATACCTATATCCAGCCTCTTTAATGCCAGGGGATACTCCGCACGGCAGTATATGTAGGATTCATCCGCACCTATTGCATAGGCCCCTATTATCATACCTTCCAGAACCGCATGGGGGTCGCCTTCCAGTATGGACCGGTCCATGAAGGCACCCGGGTCTCCTTCGTCGGCGTTGCAGATTATGTACTTCTTGTCACCCTGTGCATCCGCCGCGAACTGCCATTTTAATCCCGTAGGGAAACCCGCACCGCCTCTTCCACGTAAATTACTGGCCTTTATTTCATCTATGACATCCTGGGGAGACATGCCGGAAAGTACCTTGGTCAGGGCCTCGTAACCCCCCCGTTCCATGTACTCCTCTATGTTCTCGGGATCTATGACACCGCTGTTTCGGAGCACTATCTTTTTCTGGCCCTCAAAGTAATCATAGCCCTTTTCAGGACTGCTTATCAGCTTCTCAACGTAGGGTGTTCCCTGAACTAAATGGGATTCGACAAGAGCTTCAATGTCTCCTTCATCGAGGTTTCCATAGACATAGTCTCCTCTGTCATCATGGATCTCGATCAGGGGTTCGTTGTGACACATACCAACACAACCAACCCTGCGAATATCGGCCTCGATACCGATTTCATCCAGCTTATTTCTCAGCATACTGTCCACCGCCTCCGCCCCGGCAGCTATGCCACAGGACGCATAACCCACCAGTATCTTCACGCTCATTCAACTTCCCCCCTGTAACTTGCAACAACGCTCTTGACCTTCTCCCTGTCCAGATTACCGTGAACCCTGTCATCCACCATTATAACCGGCGCAAGGCTGCAGCATCCCAAACACGCCACCCGCTCCAATGTAAATGTACCATCCGGGGAGGTTTCTCCACTTTTGATACCCAATTCGTTCTCGATTATCTCGTTTATCTTGTCCGCGCCCCGAACATGGCAGGCGGTCCCGTGACAAACCTTGACAAGGTGCTTTCCCAGGGGCTCCAGCCTGAACTGTGCGTAAAAGGTGATAACACCGTATACCTTGCTCAGGGGGATATCAAGATATCCGGAGATTCGCTCCATTACATCCCTGGGCAGGTACCCCAAATGTTTCTGGCATGCCTGAAGCATGGGTATCAGGGAATTCTCTTTCGGCTCAAAACTGTGCAGGATATCTTTGATTTTTTCTTCCTTAGGCAGGTTCATGGAATGCACCTCTACAAGGGATTTACTCTCCTTGACTAAGAAGGTTGATAATTATGAGGATTAAAAGATTTGTGTTAAGCGGGGCTTGATTCATCTCGACAAAATTGGGTCATGTTTCTGTAAAATGTGTCCACGTTGTCTATATTTTTTGGCTCATGATTTCTCAATCGAAACTGTTAAATTCAACACCCTCCTAGCCGAAAAACACCATCCGGTATCCCGGAAATATCAGAAAAAAAGGAGAGATAAAAATGTCAATAGGCAAGATTTATGAACAGGTCGTAAATAGAAACCCTGGCGAGATCGAGTTTCATCAGGCGGTAAAAGAAGTTCTGGAGTCCATCGAACCGGCACTCGAACAACATCCCGAATTCGTCAGCGCGAAGGTCGTTGAGAGGATAGTAGAGCCCGAGAGACAGATAATATTCCGGGTCCCGTGGGTAGACGATAACGGAGACGTGCACGTAAACCGTGGTTTCAGAGTGCAATTCAACAGTGCCATAGGCCCCTACAAGGGCGGATTAAGATTCCACCCATCCGTTTACCTGGGTATAATCAAATTCCTGGGATTCGAACAGATATTCAAGAACGCCCTGACAGGTCTGGCAATGGGAGGCGGCAAGGGGGGTTCGGATTTCGATCCCAAGGGAAAAACGGATACAGAGGTAATGCGATTCTGTCAAAGCTTCATGACCGAACTCACCCGTCATGTGGGACCGGACACCGACGTGCCCGCCGGAGACATAGGCGTCGGTAGAAGGGAGATCGGTTACATGTTCGGACAGTACAGAAGGATGGTGAACAGGTTCGAAGGCGTACTCACCGGTAAGGGACCGGAATGGGGCGGCTCTCTGGGTAGACCAGAGGCAACCGGCTATGGTCTGGTTTACTTCACTCAGGAGATGCTCAAGGATAACGGAGAGGACCTCAAAGGAAAGACGGTAACGATTTCAGGATCGGGAAATGTTGCTCAGTTTGCCCTCGACAAGTGCCTCCAGATGGGAGCTAAAGTGGTCACCCTCTCTGATTCCAGCGGGTCTATTTACGATCCCGACGGAATCGACCGAGAAAAACTCGAGTACGTCGTGAAATTGAAGAACATAAAGCGAGGACGGATCAAAGAGTACGCCGAGGACTATAACGTCGAGTATGTGGAAGGAGGTAGACCTTGGGGCTTCGAATGCGATGTAGCTCTCCCCTGTGCCACTCAAAACGAATTGAACGCAAGTGAAGCTGAAGAACTTATCGACAACGGTGTGATAGCGGTGGCCGAAGGAGCAAACATGCCGTCTACACCGGATGCGATCGAGACTTTCTTGGAAAAGGATATCATGTTCGGACCTGCAAAGGCGGCCAACGCCGGCGGTGTCTCTGTGAGTGGACTTGAGATGGCTCAGAATTCCCAGAGGTTGAGCTGGAGTTTCGAAGAAGTCGACAGCAAGCTGCAGGGTATAATGAAGAACATATACGCAACGGTATCTGAAAACGGAAAAAGATACGGAAGTGAAGGGAATCTAGTATTGGGAGCAAACGTTGGAGGATTCATGAAGGTTGCAAGGGCGATGCTGGACCTCGGCGTTATCTGAACACCCTTTTTCCCTTTTCTTTTTTCCGACATTTTTTTAACCTTTGTTCTCATAATCCACGATCATGGACACTGTTGAAGAGTATTACGAGCTTGTAGATGACATATACCATAAAGAAGAGTTCCTAGAAAAAATCGAGGAAACATATCAGGAATCCGCCGGTCTATTCAACAAGGTCACCATCGCCCATATGATCGCCGCCGAGCACGGTAGAGATACTTCATCGGTGGCAAAGATAGGCGAACTTGAATCCGGGCGGGAGGCGACCGTTGTAGGAGGCATAGTCAATCTTGGTACGTTGAGAACTTTTCAATCCAAAAGGGGCGAAGGTAAAGTGAGGAACGTACGTATAGACGACGGAAGCGGTTCCATAAAGCTGGTCCTATGGAACGAAGAAACGGACATGGTTAAGGATATGAAGATAGGGCAGACTTTGAAGGTCATCAACGGTTGGCCCTCGCCGGGGGCCGGACACCGCGGGCCCTGTACGAACTGCTGTCGGGGTCGCCGGATGACTGGCCCGTTCCCTGGGAACGGGTGCGACTGTTCCTGGGGGTGGGTTTTGATACCCTGGTGGACCCTGAAAATGTGGTTTTGCCCGTTCCCAAAGCATTGTACAGCCTGGATGGTGATCCGCTTGATCTGTCCCTGAACCATTCGGGAAACAAAAAC
>JAWOAU010000053.1:0-13594 GCA_046498385.1 Thermoplasmata archaeon
GCACACGTTTTCCGATCCAACTCTTTGGAACCAATACCCTTGCCGATGTTGCACACTTTTTTGCAACTTTCTCTACCACTTCATATCCTTCCATCTTTATTTCCATCGGTTTTTCGACTACTTGCTCTGTCATACCAACACCACATTGCAATAATATTGCAATTCGGTGTAATAAACCTATCGGTAATGCCATAATGTAAAATGAAAATTCACATACCTCAACTACACATTATATGATATTAACCAGAACTATTTAGCCAGTGTCCTTAACCGATGACGCATGCAAAAAACTTATAAGCTTCACAAGCATGCTGGAAAATTGGATTAACATGAGGCGATCAGGAAGCAACAATAATACAGCAAGCCGTTTTGATTGGTATTCTAATTTGGTGAGCGGTTCGCCTAAGAAAGTCATAGTGGTCATAATACTCCTCACGTTGATCATGGGATATTTTGCCAGTGGTATGGAGATGGATACCGAGGAAGAACAATTTGAGCCGGAATCGGCAAAACAGGATTATCTTGCAACGGTCAAGAAAAGCTTTGGTAGGGAGGAAATAGAAAAGGACACGGTGCAGATAATTTTTACAGGTGAAGATAACGACGTCTTTACGGTAGATGTGATGATGGACATGCTGAAGGTTGAAGAGGCGCTTCAGGAAGATGAGAAGGTCAATCGAACTATTCTACGTACCTTCGATATGCCTACCGGAATCAACACGCTGACCACTAATTTCATGACGGCGGATAGGATGCTGAAGATCGAGAGTAGCGTCATCCACATGGGGATGATGTCCTCCGAAATAAGGAGTACCGCAGAGAATCAAACAACCATCTACGAGTACATGAACACCTCTCTCGCTAAAAATGTGTTGCTTTTGGAGGAATTCGAAGAAATCTCCTCTTGGGACGGTCTGATTGGTGCGAATATGACTTTGACATCCATGTCCCGGATTGCACCCGAACCTGCTTATTGGCATGATATCGAGGAGTATCGAGAGGACTTTTTCAATTTGACTGGAACTCTTCTAGCCTACGAGGACATCGATCATCAAGAGGCATCTGTGTTCATAGATAATTGGCTGGCGGAGATGGAGGGTACCGAAGTAAAAGAAACCCCTTTCTATGAACTGATCCAGGGAACGAATTATATATTAGATGCCGGGGATGTTCCTCCCGAGTCCAAGGCAACGACACGAAACATGACCGGGTTTTTTTTGCGTATAGCAGAGCCCATTTCTAACCTACAACCTCCCGAAAACGGGAAGCCGAGTGGAGAAGAATTCTCAATTGAAATGACCCACGAGGAAAAGGTGGAAAGATTAAATGAATTAACAGATGATGAGATCAAAGAAACCGTCGCAGATATCGTAAATTATGATCCCTCAGAATTAAACGAGGCAATTGCTATCGGGGAAACGAATTACGCCGAGGGTATAGAAAAAGTGGAGGAAGGGTTAACCCATCTATTCATAATGGAAGAGATGCTCGGAATGGCGATAGAAGAAATCGGTGAATACATAGATACCGATGATCTGGAGGATTATCAACGATTTGTTAGGCAAAGCATAGACACCACCTCCAACGAAACCATCGTAGAGTTTTCTACCTCCAAAGCAACTATTCAACAGTCTGAACGGTTCGGTCCGGCCTTGGAGGCCATGGACGGTGCGATAAACAGGACCGTCAGTGTGGACTACTCGCCAACCGAACATCCCGAGTCCATAGTAGCCGAGAGTTCCATGGCGGTAATGTTTATGGACCCTGACATCGAGGACGATGAACGATTGGAAGGACAAAAGAGAGCCATGAGTATAAGCGAAGAGGTCGCTGAAAACTCAGAAATTAGGGTATTTGGTATGCTATTGATGATCGAAGAGATAAACGAAACTGCCAACAGGAGTTTAAATCAGCTTCTACCCATCGCCTTTGTTTTGGTGGTCATCATATTGCTTATCATCTTCCGTTCTTTCGTTAAAACTGTTTTGAGTTTGGGAACACTGGGAATCGCTATCCTCTGGACTTTTGGTTTCGGCGTACTTTTCGGTTACAACTTCAACCCCATGATAGTTGCCGTACCTATATTGATAACCGGTCTGGTTATCGATTATGGTATCCATATGGTGATGAGATATAGAGAGGAGAAAGATAAGGAAAATACACCGAGAGATTCAAGCAGGATCACCATAATGACCGTCGGCGCCGCTCTGTTTTTGACCAGCTTTACCACCGCCGTGGGTTTTATATCAAATAGAATGAGCAATATCGGGGCTATGAAGCAATTCGGTACTCTGGCTGCGGTGGGGATAATATCTAGCTTTGTTTTGATGACGACTTTCCTACCTGCGGTTATACAGCTACTGGACGAGAGGAAAGATGAGCCTCAAAAAAAGAAATTGAAGAATAAATTGACTGAGGCTGCAGAAGAACGCGGTGCCGACATAGTCAGCAGGGTCCTGTCTAAATCCGCGGACGCATCCGATAAGCATCCGTGGGTAGTACTATTGGTAGTAGTCATGATATCAGGTCTCTCTATATACGGTGCCTTCAACCTGGACACCACCTTCAGCCTTGAAGACTTTTTACCGGAAGACCAACCCCAGAGTCAGAATATAGTTTTTATGTCCAGGCACTTTAGAGCATCTGAAAGTCACGCTTTTATTTTAACCGATACTCCCGGAGTCGATTCCAGTGATTACCTATATGCGGTTAGAGATACTACCGAGCATATAGCGGATCTAGAGTTGGTCGGTAGAGACGACGGTGACGTACATTCTCCCTTATCCGTTCTTCAAACCTACGGCATGGCACCTAGGGGGAGCCCTGAGCACAATGAAACCATCGTGAATATCTTCTTGGCCAGTGATACCAATGACGATGGGATACCGAACCAGAATGTTACGCTATTATACGACCTACTTTTCCAATTCGATGAAAGCAGTAATGCCGTGATGAGTGTATTGAACCGCACCGCCGGACCGAACGGCGAATACAGATACAACATGGCGTTGATCCGATTACTAGAGGACGCAGAAACGATCCTTGCGGACATGAACAAAGCCGAGGTACTCGAAGAGGAGTTGGTCGGGGCAGTTGAGCCTCTGAAAGAGGCGGGATTTGCCGCAAAGATCACGAGTTCTTCAATGATCGGACAGGAAACCTCTTCGGAGTTGAACGCCACCCAAATTCAGTCTTTGATAGCTACCATGATAATAGTAGCCATAACTTTGACCCTCGTGTTCTACTTTAACGACCAGTCACTGGTGCTTGGTGTTATAACCACCGCTCCGGTAGCTATGATCACGCTGTGGATATTGGGCACCATGTTTATCTTTGACATCCCTCTCAACGTCATGACCGTGACCATAACCGCACTCACCGTAGGGATGGGGGTTGATTACAGTATACATATATCCCATCGATTCTTAGAAGAGCGTTCTAAATTCGAGAATAACCTTTACCGGGCCATGCATAATACGGTTCAAAACACAGGTGCCGGCATATTCGGATCCGCCACCACCACTATAGCTGCGTTTGCGGTGATTTGGACATCGGATATCCCACCTCTATCTCAGTTCGGAGGCATAACCGCACTAGCTATGCTTTACAGCTTTATCGCAGCGGTATTCATCCTTCCGGCGGCACTGATGGTTTGGGCAAAACATCATGAACCGAAGTAGAAATTACTGCACTTCAATCTATACGTGAATCATAATTGGGACACACTTCCGTATCCCGGGGTATCTCTATGTTGCATTTCTTGCACCTGACAACGGGATCATCACAGTTGGGACATTCTCCTTTATCGTCTAGAAATTCTCCACATGAATTACAGTATTCTTCCAGTTTTGACTCTTTTTTATCTAACACGTCGCTTCCAACCGCTTTGCTGGCTTTCATTTTCTCTTTCCACCAGAGTAATCCTATGATGAGCAAGAACGTGATGAAAGGCATTATTGTTCTTTGGATCATTATCATCGGTGCCAGGTTTACCTTTGACATAGTTAGCGGTCCGAAGGCTTTGTCGGTTTCTTCCCATACTATGTTGTTTCCATCTGTATAATTTATAGAGAAATGGTAGTTGAAAACGTTTTCTTTACCAAGGGCGGTGGTATAATTGAAGGAGATATTATCATCGGTCACTAAATCCCAAAATATTTCCTCTGTTTCCATAGGATTCTCTAGGCTTTGATATGTGAAGTTCACGAATACTTGATTTACCTCATCGATACTATCGTGCAGTTGTAACGTTGCCTCGAATTCTGTATCCGCATCACCGTAGAGCCGGTTCAGCCTTGCCTCTTTTACGTGTTCCGAATCTAACGTAGCAGGTTCCTGTGAATAAAATACATCTATGTGATACAAAGTACCGATCGATGCAAGCAAGATGAGTGCTATCACACCTGCATAAACGATTTTTTTGATATTTCTTTCTTTGTAAATGTGATAAGGAATCACCACTGCCACTATCGGTATTAGGGTGTTCATCAAGCATATATCCATATGGCTGAATACCAGCAGGGTACAGATTGCGGTAATTGTGAGGGAATACACAAGGATGGCGTAGGGCGTATTCTTCACATTCTCAATTTTATCCTTTAGACTTGTTTTTTTATCCATATTCGCCTTCCCAATAGACTAGGCGTATTAAATAATTCCCACACATGAAGTACTTTATAATATCATAACCGACGACTTATTTTCTTCCCGGCCAGCAGAGTAACTTTTGTTCTATCACCGATATCGGGATTCTTTCTTAAACCCCACATGATATCTGCATCGGGGGTGACTTCTCTTATGGCCTCCAAGGCGTCTTGTGCCTCCATCTCCGCTAACCCTGTACCGCTCGTTACCACCGTCAGCACGACACTGTAATCCTGGAAGTCATCCAGCCAGGGTGAGCGTAAAGCTTCTTTGGTGGCGTACTTCCCCCTATTTCGCCCTTTCCCATAGCCCGCGCCGATGTGAAATTCATCGATACCACTGCAGAACTTCTTCAGGTAACGTATATCTTCTACCGTTACAACGGCATTGAAATCTTCCATGGGGAGGCGTATAATAGTGTTCATAACATCGAAGGCCTTTGTCATGGGTAAATGTGGATTAAGCCTCAACAGTCTGCTGTTTCTAAAGCATCCTAATATGTCCGAGTGCTCACACACCTTCGACTTTGCTTCTTCGGCAAATTTTATCCTTCTGCTGTTCTCCGTTTCGAAAGGCATAGCTATAAGTGAAATTGTGAATGCGTTGGTTCGCTCGGCCAGATGTGCACATGTCGGTGTTGTCCAGCTGCCGATCTCTCCACCCATACCGGCCATCAGATAAAGCATGTCTGCCTTCTGTATCTTTTCAAATAGTTTTTTTTCGGATCCGCTTAAGGGTCTTAGGTCATGTGATACCTTAGATGTGTATGCTTCTTCTAAGTCCTTTTTGGAAACATTGATGAAGGGAAGAGATGACGGTCTTTCTTCGCAGCCCACCTCGTAAATCTTCATGTTGTATACCAATGGTTCTTCATCCAATGCTTCGATTATATTTCGACCGGCCCCACCTATTCCTAAGGCCATTACCCTTGGTCGATTTTTGGGTTCCGTTGATTCCGCACCAAATCTTTTTGTTTCTGCCATTTTATATGTTAGGTATAAGTAGAACGTAAGATAAAAGATTATTCGTTAGAACGGCCTTTTTTCTCTATTATCCTTGTAATGAAATACCCCCAAACTACACCTAGTACCGGCGATAAGTAAGATGTTATAAAGGCAGCCCGAGGTCCGTCCACTAAAAATGCAATATAGGTCCCAAAAAATAGGCCGCCGAAAAAGCCAAAAATTATCCCCATGGGTTTTTTATAGATTGTTGAACCCAGTGCTGCCGAAAGAGATGAGACGAAGATCGATGCCGCGAAGGCGGTGACTAAAACTCCTTGGAGATCTTCTAACCCCCATCCTAAAAAAAGTGTGGGACCGGAAACTAACATCAGTATCAACGTATATCTCCAAGGATTTTTGTATTCTCGGAAATAGCCCTTGAGCCTTTTGAGGCTGCCCATGTTCATCATGCTTGTCTTCTTCAAGGAAGCTTTGGGTATATAATACTTGGTCAATAATCTACTGAAATAGCACAAAACATAAAAGACAGAGATTTAGTAGTATGTATAGACATGCAAAAAGGTCAGACGTGCGTCGGAATTAAACATGTACTTCAAATTGCATTGATCCTTTTATTGTTAACTCTGCACTCTGCCCCCTCACACGTTGAGGGAGAGGTAACCTTAGAGACCCTTAGAATAAACGGAAACGCCGAACTGATGGAATTTGCGGATGTACATGAATTAAAAGGAGACGGCACCGCCGGTTCACCCTTTGTAATCGAGGGGTATACATTCAGATCCGATACACTGGGAAATCAGGTATTCATAGGCAATACATCTCTTCACTTTGTGGTGAGTGATTGTACCTTTATAGGCGGTTCTAGAAAAGATATTCCTTGGAATAGAGGTGCCGGTCTTGAGCTACACAATGTGAAAAATGCCACCGTTGATTCAAATACATTCCAGAGCAACCGGTTTGGCATACTGCTCACTGGAAGCTCAAATAATGAATTACTCCACAATGTTTTTGAGAACAATTCATATGGAATTTCATTAAACGATTCGCCAAACAATACGGCCCGGGAAAATGTCTTTGATAAAGCGGGTTTTCACTTTGAAGGTTCGAGAGATACCTACGTACATCAACAAATTTTTGGTAATCGAATGAAGGGAGAACATATCTTTTACATCAACAATGTAGACATGGATTGGGGTCTGATATCACCAAATGCGAATCAAGTTATCATAGCAAATGTATCCCGGGTGAATGTAAGAGATATAGATATGCAGGGTGCTAACATGTTGGTAGCCTTTTCTTCCGAAGTCGAAATAGATAACGTTAAGGTAATAACTAATTCAGAGGAGGGGATACTGATCTACAGGTCCAGCCAAGTCAATATTAAAAATTCCATAGCGGACCAAAACAAGGTGGGCATCAAATTGATGTATTCATCTTTCAACGGCCTGCACGACAATCTAGTGCGTGGAAATACACAGGACGGTATCTATTTGGATCACGGTTCTGATTATAATATCATTGATAATAACACACTGTCTACAAATTCCATGGTCCTACACAACTCAGAACAGAATGTTGTTACGAACAACATGATATTCCGATCCATAGGAAGGGGGGTAAGGCTGTTACAGGGGTCATACCATAATCGCATCTATAACAACGCGTTACTGTACAACAATCTTGCCATGGATGTATTCAATGCCAGCAGAATCCAGGCCCGAGATGTGACAGGCAAGAACCACTGGAACTCCTCTGAAAAAAGGGGTAATTACTGGCGCGATTGGACCGGGCCAGATGAAGATGAAGATGGTGTAGTGGATGATCCGTACAATATCAGCGGCGGTGTTAGTAAGGATTGGTACCCTCTTGCCGAACCGCCGATGCCGGTTATTCCCTCACCCCCTCGTAATTTAACCATATCACCGGGCAATTCCACTTTACGATTAAGTTGGGAGTCTCCCTCCAAAGACGGCGGTTCTGAGATACATGCTTACCGAATATATAGGGGGGCACTCGCCGAATCTCAGCGCCTTTTGGAGGACATAGGTGTTGATAAAACATCATATAACGACACAGGTCTTGTCAATGAGGTGTCCTATTTTTACCGTGTTTCGGCGGTCAATTCCATCGGAGCGAGCGTGTCTACAAGCATCGTTAAAGGGATACCGGACGGTATACCGCCTGAACTTTATATCAATGAACCACAGGATGATTTATATACTAACGATAGGTCAATAACCGCTACATGGAACGGCACGGACGACAATTCAGGAATTGATTTTTTTGAGATCAGGTTAGGGAACGACCCATGGATAAACGTGGGATATAATAAGTCCCATACGTTTTATAATTTAACAGACGGTACAAGATCATTATGGGTCAAAGCGGTGGATAAAGCGGGGAACCAAGCTACCTGCAGAGTGGTATTTACCATAGATACTAAACGACCTAGTGTAATTTCATACGACCCTGTTGGGCCGTCCAAACCTGTAAATGCGAGTGTAAGGGTCATGTTTTCCGAAGAAATGGACCAGGATACGGTTGAAGTAGTTGTAAACGACGAACACTTTATGACGTACGAATGGTTAAATGAAACCACCCTTAGAGCATTTCCTCCTGATGTTTTTATTTACGGTACAAATTATCATGTTAACGTAATCGGAAGTGACCTGGCAGGTAATGAATTAACAACTACAAGTTGGTCTTTCGAAACCAAAACCGGAGGTACGGTGACCGGGAGGATTATCAACAAAGATGGGAACAGCGTATCAGGGGTGAAGATATCCCTGGAGGACACGATAGCATTTACCGATGAACAGGGCCAGTTCCGGTTCGCTACTTATTCGGGAGAGCGTACCGCCGTGCTGACTAAAGAAGGGTACGAGGGTAAGGAAGTCACCATCGAAGTGGTCGCCGGTGAAGAAACTGATGTCGGCGAAATCACTATGAGCCAGATCAAGGCCTCAAGCTACGATTTATTGTTGATTATAGCTTCCTTTGTTGTAGTGGTTACCGGAATAATGGCATTGGCAATCTTTTTATATCATTATAAAGATATGGAATCTATGGACGAGGAAATAGAGTTCGAAGAGGAGGATACCGAAGAGTTGCCTCCTGAATTTTTGGAATGAGAGGATCAATTTATGAAAAGGAAATCAATTTTTGGATTCAATATCCGGGGCGAAGAGGATGTATTGTATCACAGTAACAGGAGCTGGAGAAGCTACCTGTTATGGATAGTATTTTCTTTACTGTGGATATTTTTTGGATTATTCTATCCTTTGTTGTTCTTTATAGGTGTGATATCGATTGTCATGATATTGGTCAGTTTTACATCATCTAAATTTTTGATTACTACCAACGGCGTATATGCCAAATACTGGAACGTATTGGAGTCCAAAATCGATTATTTACCATGGGAGGATGTGGAAAAGATAGTCGTCGAAAGGTCCAACATGGGCGATGTTCTTGATTACGGAGATATCCACATAGGTCCTTTAGGAAAGGAATCCATAACATTAAAAGGTATCAAAAATCCCGACAGATTAGTAAGTTTCGTAGAAGATGTGAGGTGATTGCCTTTGGAGAGGGTTTACCAAACAGAGCAATTCAAATGGAAACTTCTCAATGATAATAAAGGAAAAGATGTTCAAGACGTACTAGGGGGTTTTGAAGATGAGAATAAATATGGATTTTTTCACCGTATAAATACAAGGTATGAAAAGAATCTAAACCTCCCTTCTCGAACAAGAGCCGCTGAAGCGATACTCGGTGATTTTAAAATTATACCCGGTGTGGGACCGGTGACAGCTTCAAAGTTCGCTGAGAGAGGTATCCGTGATATATTGGATCTAACAAAGGATTCCAGATGGTGTTCTAAGGCGGAGCCTATATGCGGGATTATAGAGGAAGGCGACCTTGTAAAGTTACAGGCATTGGTAGAACGATGTCACTCCTTGAATCATCCCAATTGTTATTTCTTAACGGGATATGCTCGTATAGAGGATCTCTTGTTCTTTGATATTGAAACCATGGGGCTGAGTTCCAAGCCCCTTTTTCTAATAGGTATAGGTCGATTTGATGAAGGTGCATTCGTTGTGGATCAATTCTTCGCTCGGGACACCTCCGAGGAGAAGGCGGTGATACAGGAGTTTTTAAATTACCTTTCGGAAAGTAGTGTACTGGTAAGTTTTAACGGCCGAAGTTTTGATTCCAGATATATCGAGGAACGTATGGTGTTACACGGCCTTAAAGGGTTCAACAAACTTCCTCATTTCGATCTGCTTCGTATGTGCAGGGGCAAATGGTCGGTACCCAACTATAGATTAACCACCCTGGAGAGGTTTATATTGGGTGAGGAAAGAGAGGAGGACGTACCCAGTTCCCTCGTACCTCACTTTTACGAGATATATATGCGAAAGAATAATCCCGGACCGGTTATCCCCGTAATCGACCACAACAAACAGGATATTGTATCCATGGTATCGCTGCTTAATCACATGGCCCGGGACGAGCTTGATAAATGAATTTGATTATACAGCTTCGAAAAAACTAAAGTATACTTGTACGGTAGGTAAAGCATGACCAAGATACTGTATATGCATGATATTGAAAGTAATTATATCTGTGAATTTGATGCGGTAGTTCAAAGCGCCGGTACCGCTCACGTAGTTCTGAATAAAACAGCTTTCTATCCCAAAGGAGGTGGTCAGCCTTCGGACACCGGCGTGATCCGATGGACCGGGGGAGGATCAAAGGTTGTCAAGGTGGAAAAAAAGGGAAAAATTATTCACCGTCTGGAAGATGCACCACCTGAGGTGGGTATGGAAATTAAAGGAACTATCGATTGGAGTCCCAGATACGAGCATATGAAACTTCACACCGCCCAACATTTATTCTCAGCAGTGGTTTACGATATGTTCAAAGGTGAAACCGTTGGTAATCAGATCTACACCGATTATTCAAGAGTGGATTTTAAACCGGTTGACCTTACAACTGAGGACCTAGAGAAAATAAAGCAAGAGGTCAACAGGTTGATCGAAGAGGCGCATCCTGTATCTATATATAACGAGAAAAGGGCCGTTCTCGAGGAGCAAATAGAGGAAAATAGAGTTGACTTATCCCTTATACCTCAATCGATTCAAGAATTGAGAGTTATCGATATCGACGGCTATGATATATGTCCATGTGCAGGTACCCATGTGAGGAACACAGAAGAGATCAAAGGGGTTAGGATCACCGGTAAAGAAAATAAAGGCAAAGATAAACAAAGGATATATTACGAACTTTGCGATCCGGACGATTGAGGAACCTCTCTATATCTTCTCAGAGAGACTAAAAATGATACAAAAGTATCCCCAATGCTCTAGTGTCCATCTGCTTTCTATCTCTATCAAAAATCTTTCTAATCTCTAGTACCCTCCTAACTCTGGATAATATTCCATCCATTTTATCATGCAAAATTGGGATGAGGTTATCCATTTTTATAGTCAGTGCCGTAACTTCTGTTAACCCAAGTTTGACATTTGGATTACATAAATGATCTTTTTCATGCTTCAGTTGACCGGTATTTTTCTACTAGGTCGCATTTTTGAAAAAACAAAAAAATGCCCAGGATGTAGTTTCCTCCTTTTTACAATTTCTTCACTAACGTTCAGAAATATGCAAATGCTCCCGCCGGGATTCGAACCCGGGTGTTCGGCTCGAAAGGCCGAAATGATTGGCCGGACTACACTACAGGAGCAAAAGTGAGTGTAACGAAATTTTGCGACATTGGAATTGCGAATATCCCATGAAAGGATTTATGATGGCTAAGTGTTTTCCGTCTAAAAAGGGAGGCTTGATAAATAATTTTCTACACCAAAGTATCTTATAGGACATCGTTTACTCCATCCATCGGTGTGCTATATGGACGACCCCTTTAAATACGCCCACGAAAAAGAGGAAGAAATAATCTGGATGAGTCAGAATACCAATGAATTGGAGACTAGTCCTATAATCCAGAGAGAGATTTTGAACGCAGTAAAGAAAAAAAAGTACGCCCTATATCCTCATCAAAAAGGATATCAGGGATTGAAAGAAGTCCTGTTAAAGGATCTAGGTGTTGAAGATGGTTTCAATGGTATCATAACCAGCGGTGGTATCGAGGCTTCTTATTTCTTAACACGAGCACTGTTGAAACAAGGAGATAATGTGATAGCCTCAGATCCCAGTTTCATGCCCATTCACCATCAGATCCGTTTGTGCGAAGCAGAAGTCAAAGAGCTGTACGTTTACAAAGACCCCTATCATATGACCGTTGATGAGATCAACGAAGCGGTGGATGGATCGACCAAGGCCATACTTTTAATCGACCCATTGAATCCTTTAGGATCTTCCTACACCCGAGAGGATGTAAAAGGTGTGTGCGAGATAGCGGAAGACAATGACCTATGGCTCATCGATGATATCACCTACCGAGATTTTGCATATAAACATACCTTAGCAACGGAATTTGTACCGGAACGCACCTTCCTTATTTACTCGTTCTCGAAGAACTGCGGATTTGCTGGTATGCGCCTTGGCGCGGTTATCATCCCTCAACACATGTTCGAAGAGATAAATTGGTGGCGTTCTAATCCTCTTTCGGCAAACATACTTGCTCAGGTCGGTGCAAAAGTAGCTTTACAGACTAAGAGACAGTGGCTTCCGGATATGCTAAAACAGTCTAGAAAAAACCAGGAAATAATCAAGAAAGCTATAGATAAGACAGACGGAGTTCACCTCCCCGTGTTCCCATCCAATACTAATATGTTTGTTATAGATATACGGGAAACCGGGCTCAATCCGGATGACATACAAGATATTCTTTTAAGGGAACACGACATATTTGTCAGAGGTGGAACATACGTATCATCAAAGGCCGGCAGCTATTTTGTCAGGGTATCTTTTACAATTCCGGAGCCACAGGTGAAAAAGTTCGCAGATATCTTCCCGGAAGTCATAGAGAACATGAGATGATATTGAAAAAATGCGGAGAATACTATACCTTAAATAAGGTCCCTGGTAAATCGATCTACGGAGAAAGGTTGATGATTGTAGAGGGGAAGGAGTACCGTCATTGGAATCCACACCGCAGCAAATTAGCGGCTTACCTAAAAGAAGGAGGCTCTTTGCCTATAGATAAAGGAAGCTGTGTTCTTTATTTAGGCGCGGGTGACGGCACTACCGTCAGTCACCTTTCGGATATATTGACCAACGGATATATACTCGCAGTCGAGTTATCATCCAAACCCTTCAAAAATCTTTTATCCCTATCTGAAAAAAGAAGTAATATATTCCCCATACTCTGTGATGCGAGGAACCCATGGGCATATGATGGTATAGTTGAAAGTATCGATTTCACGTACCAAGATATTGCTCAACCGGACCAGGTGAAAATATTCATTAAAAATTTAAAACACTTCCCCCCTCCCTGTGCAGGCATAGCGGTAAAGGCCCGGAGTATAGATGTAACCCGTCGACCTGGCAATATCTTCAAGGAAGCCAAAAGAGAATTAAAGGAGGCCGACTTTGAAATCCTGGATATGTTAGATATATCTCGCTGGCAGAAGGACCATGCTATCATTATGATCAAATGATCCTGTGCTTAACATATCCCATGAGAAACATTCTTTGGCAAACTTTGATTGGAACATCCAAAAGGTATTTTTACCTATTCCTACTTTGAACTCGCTGATGAATGATTCTATATATGAGGAAGACGGATTTTTTGGTACTGTCTGGGGCAAATTATACCTATTCCTCAATCCATTTCTCATTGCTGCATTGTTCATTTATTTATTATATATAATAGTAAATCCTTCAGGTGCATTTTATATTGCAAGCAGCGGCATATCTGTTCAGGCTGACCCGCGCACTCAAGACCGCCGAGAGGCGCCGCTCGAGGTCCTTGATAAACACATCTGCCTCGGGGGAGTGTCGTTGCTCGTCGCCATCGGTACTCG
>JAWOAU010000002.1:0-11140 GCA_046498385.1 Thermoplasmata archaeon
ATGCCCGAGCATGGACGAGCCGTCTGAGCAAGAATATGAAGGAGATTACACTGACGAAGGATATTCAGACCCTGACGATGGCCAGTATGATATGATTGAAGGGTACTACACCGCAGTGACCGATGAAGACGGGAGATACTCTCTGGAAGTCGTGTCCGGTGTTTACCATGTCTCTATTGACTCAAGGGAGCATTACGGATGGAGAGGAGAGGTCATTATAGATGAGGGACAGGATGTCACGTTGAATACATACCTAGAGCCCAAACCGGAACCAGATGCGAATATAAGTGGACTTGTTCTTGACGAGGTGAGTGAAGAAGGTATCGCCAACGCCGAGGTCAATCTGGTTATGGAATACCAAGATCGATGCCCGAGCATGGACGAGCCGTCTGAGCAAGAATATGAAGGAGATTACACTGACGAAGGATATTCAGACCCTGACGATGGCCAGTATGATATGATTGAAGGGTACTACACCGCAGTGACCGATGAAGACGGGAGATACTCTCTGGAGGTCGTGTCCGGTGTTTACCATGTCTCCATCGACTCGAGGGAGCATTACGGATGGAGAGGAGAGGTCGTTATAGGTGAGGGACAGGATGTCACGTTGAACACATACCTGAAACCCCTTCCACCTATCGATTCTGTCCTGACCGGTACCGTTAGGGACATGGAGACCGGAGAGCCGCTGGAAGATGCTTCAGTGTATATATGGGGAACACCGGGAAGGTCCTCTTTCGGCCCACATGAGATGCCATACGATTTCACGGAAGAGAGGGTAAAAACCGGACCCGACGGTACATATTCCTTCAATGTACGCAAAGGGACGTACTCCGTATCCCTATGGCTCGATGGATACTATTCCTATTTCACCAGCGTGAACATACCGCGTAATACCACAAGCATGCTTGATATGGCCTTGGAGGAGATCTACGTTCCTCCCAAGGATGCAATGGTCATGGGAAAGGTAATAGATGAAAACCGGGAGGCAATAGAAGGTGCTTTGATTTCACTGGAAATGATAGGAGACTGGGAAATGGATCATCCCATGGAACCTGAAATGCCTCCGGAATGCGGTTATGAAGATGAGGAGATCGATGCACCGGACGTAATAGATTATTATTATCCGTACGGACATTACGAAAACACTTCGGAACGCGACGGTTCCTACTCCATAGAGTGCCCCCAAGGGGTTTATGTGCTCAGCGTATGGGCCAGAGGATACATGCCTAAAAGGATGATAGTGGAACCCAGATCCAACATCCCCCTTGAAGTGAACCTAACTCTGGAAGACTATCCCGAACCGAACTCCGTTATAACCGGTGTGGTGAAGGATAGGGCTACCGGAGAACCCATCCCCGAAGCCTATGTTTACGTCTATGCCGACTTGGATGAACCGCACCATGATCTGGAGAATCCCACGGAATCCATGGAAGAATTTGTCTACGATCGACGGCAGTCCGATGCCCTTGTATACGATGATGACATGGGATACAAGGAAACAACATATTATCAGGACCCATGGAGCGGCTACGTCATGTTCTTCTGTGAAACAATGACCGATCGTAACGGGGAGTACACCCTGGATATACCCGAGGGAACCTTCGTACTCGATATATGGGCGGAAGGTTACACCCAGAGCCTGACCAGATTCAGGATAGGTGAGAATGAGAAGATAAGGAAGGAAATACACCTCCAGCCCGGCAGTCGGGAGGATGAAATGGAACACGATTGGCTCCTACCTGTGGGAGATGCCCACGTAAATGACGCACCGGTATCCCATATGGACGGTATGCGCACCTCAACCATGACAATAAGCGTAGAAAGGGAACGATGGACGATCATAAACCTTGAAGATTATTTCTATGACCCCAACGGAGAGTCTGTAAGCTTTTCCTTCAGTGCACCTGAGGATTTCCAGGCTTATATCGACAGCGAGAACAGGCTGCATGTAAAGGCACCTCGGGGTTACACCGGCGATGAGAACGTTGTTGTTTATGCCAGTGATGGGCAGGCGACCATGAGCAGCACGATGCAGATGGATGTGGCCGGAGCGGGAAACATGAATTACATCGTATTCGGTGTGAGCATGATTGTTGCATTGATCGTACTGGGTGCATTCGTTGCAACTAGGAAGATGGGGATGTCCAAAAAGGAGCACACGGATATCGAGGAACCATCGGAGGATAAAACGAACTAAACGTGTACTTTAAGTACCTATAGGGAATTCTGGTGTTCATGATCAACCTGGAGATCGTGGCAGCCGCCTGGATAACCGTATTTGCCCTGGCACTCTTGACAGTGTCCCTACTATCCTACAGGGTGAACGGGAATCATAGGATCCTTGTCATAGCCCTTGCCTTCCTAGTGTTCCTGGTGAAAGGGGTTCTGATGAGCCTGCACATACTCACTGAAAGCAGGTTACTTGTAGACCACATGACACTTCTTGACCTCACGGTGCTCCTGCTCCTTGCAGGAGCCGTCCTCCTCAAAGGGAGAGTGGAGGATGAATGAGGAGCTGGACACGAGAAAGGGAATATACGACATAATCAGGAAGAAGCCAGGCATTCATTTTCAGGGCATAAAAAAACAGCTTGATATGGCTACGGGAACCCTGGAACACCATCTAAATCACTTGGTAGAACGGGGTGTCATCACATCCAAGAAGGACCGGTACTATAAGAGATACTTTCCCAGAGATATCGACAGAAAGGATAAGATCATACTGTCCAGCGCTAGACAAAAAAATCCCAGGAGGATATCCGTTTATCTTCTTCTGCATCCCAGAGCAACCCACGGGGAGATCATGGAAGAGCTGGGTATTAAACCAAGTACCCTGAGCTTCTATCTCAAGGAGTTGCTTTCCAAGGGGATCGTACAGAAAAAAAAGCAGGGCCGAGAAAGCCTATATTGGCTGACGGACGAAGAGAGGGTGGAAAAGGTGTTCCTGATATACCGTAAAAGCCTTCTAGATGATATCGTAGACACCTTTGTGGAAACATGGCTTGACGGTTTCCTTTGAATCCAACGGTACGTTTGCCCAGAGGGTCTGCCGGACCTGGCTCCGGGCATATGTTTAAAAACCCTTTTACGTTTGGATCCCCATGAGTGGTTTCCTTGACACCATATTCGTAACCGATGTGATAACAGATGACCGAGTACAAAACCAAAATTACCCTGCCCTCTAGACATTCAAAAAATAGTCTGGTCCATTCCGGCTCAAAGAACACATCTTCTCTTTTTGATATCTCGATATTGATACTACCTACGGATTTTTCAGAACTGGTATAAAGAGGACCTCGATATCTCAATCTTGTGTTAAACGATATCTTCTTATCTTCCACCTTGTCAAGCGCAGCGTCCACACCGTAAGACATCAAATCTTCTAGAGCCACCCTCATGATCGCCTCTATCTTCGCTTCATTGTGAACCGTAAAATCCATATCCTCCTGAGGAACACCTTCCAAGGAGAAGGGGAATTTTATCCCTCAGTATCCGAAAACCTGTCTAAACCGAAGGCGTGTTTCAAGTAAGTTCCACCTTTGAATACCGAAGAGCCGTCTCTATGATAAAGCTCATTCAAGAACATGGATTGTATATAATCCTGTTCAAGTATACGTTTCGGAATTGTCGCTAACAATTCCAGTAGATGCAACAGCAATTCTTTCCTATGGATCTCTCTCAATTTGCTTATTGTTATCATCTTCTACCCCGCAGTCATCTACTCAACATGGTCAGTTTAGAATATGAAGCTTGGGCACTCTTACCATAAGTGATCACAACATAGGCTCCTCTTTCATAGGATATGAGTGGTGGATGTGTAGGGATATATAACTCCACTTATCACAGCCTTCATCCTGTTTTTCACAAACTGATACGAATATATTAGATGATTCGGTACGAGGATATCACCGAATAGTTTAAATTGTGTAACATATTGGTGTCTTCATAATATGGGCGGTACTCCGCCCCAAAACGACAAAAATACACGAGGCGTAAGCAAATGAAACAAAAGAGAAAATGGATCGGATTGAAAGAGGATGTTAGAAAGGGGGCAAGGGTCCCCGGAGAAACGAGCATGAACAAAAGAAAAAAAAAGATAAGCGTAACTTATGAAGTTAAAGGGATTTGGGAAGGAAAGTTTACCTATGACGGCATAGAGTACGATACCATCGATGTACCCGATGCAGGGCGGATGACTGATACCGGCGCACCCATGATACCCCAGGAAGGTCTTTTCGTTGCCATCCCCATGAACGCTAACGTGAAGGGAGTTGAAGTGAAGAGTAAAAGTGAGAATGACTTAAAGGGCAAATACCATCTTCTTCCGGCTCCTGAGGCCACGGTGGAAGGTAAGGAAGACCGGTACGAACCGGATCCCGACATATATGAAAGTGATGAACCCTTCCCGGGGAGATACGTGGACATAGTGGGTGAAGAAGTCATTGAGAGTACCAAGGTGGTGCACCTGATGGTGTTCTTGTGCCAGTACAAGCCGAGATCCCGCAAAGTAAAGATGCTGGAAAACATCGATCTGGAAGTTAGCTACACCGTTACCAAGGAAAAGGTAAGGAAAAGAGCAAGGATAACCGAAGAAGTGAAGGACCTGGTTCTGAACTGGGAAAACGTCGCCCCTATGGAAAAAGGTGATCTCAATGAGTGATCATACCCTCTCGGACTCGAGAAACCGCGGCCAGTATCTCATAATCACCACCGAGGCCCTGGAGCATGCCGTTGAGTTGTTGGCCGATGAAAAGAGGGACCGCTACTCGGTCATGATAGTTACAAAGGAAAAGATACTGGATGAATTCCAGGATGACGGAGACGGAGAAGACGTGGCCATACGTAAATTCCTCATATATGCAGCACTTAATTGGACAAGATCACCCCGTTGGGTCGTACTCGCCGGAGATATCGATTCGATCCCGACCCACATAGAGCAATATGAATCAGACGACACAGAAGATCTTGCCTCGGACCATTATTACGCTAACCTGGCTGGATCCCTTGTGCAGAATTTGACCATCTCAAGACTACCGACCTCCGATCCCGATGAACTCGAGGAGTTATGCTTGAAGGCTGTCAACTACAAGTTCAAAAGGGGCGATTGGATCAACAATGTATGTCTGGTAGCATATAACAGTGGGGGATACATCGATTGTTCCAACGACATCTATGATGTGATACACCGCAGGTACGATACGGTTAAACGGTACGCAGATACCACCACCAGGGACGATGTCATAGACACATTGAACGACGGTACCATAATAACCAATTACAGGGGTCACGGATCTTCCGATTCATGGTCAAGTTCAAACGGATTAGACCGTACTCACGTACAGGCGTTGGACACCGAAAACATGTCTCCGTTGATCACGAGTATAGCCTGCTGGAACTCCCATATAGATTGGGAAGACATCTGTTTCGGAGCGACATGGGTAAATCACATGAAGTCCATCGGATTCCTGGGTGCCTCAAGGCCATCGTACACATACTGGAACCATCATTTCAACAGGTACATATTCGAGGGTATAATGAAGGGTAGGGATAAACCCGGAGTCATCATGAATTACGCCAAGATGCAGCTGTTAAAACACCACGATGGCGATTGTGCAAGGGACAATGTGAGGATGTACCTGCTCATGGGTGACCCGGAATTGGAAATATTCGAAGTGGATACCCGTCCTGCAAGGATATACTGGAATAAATATCATGACTCGGATGACGATTCAGTAGAGCCTGGACATAACTACGGCAATTTCGGCAGCAGCCTGAGATCTCGCGGCCATATAATAGATGAATATGATGATCCAATAACGATGGAAGAACTGGATGGCTACGATATCCTCATCGTACCCGACCCGGATACGGCTCTGGGGGATGATGAGATAGAGGATATAAAGGAATGGGTAAAAAACGGGCACGGTCTTTTTGTACTGTGTGAACACGAGGATGCCTTCCACAAAGAGTCCGTAAACAGACTCATACAGTCATTCGGTATGCGTGTGTCCGGCTCCATCAGTCCAAGGGGAGTGAGGGATTTCAGAAGACATCGTATAACCGAGTGTGTGAACAAACTCCAGGGTGCGGGAGAAGCCTTTGGAGAGCTCACGCTCTCCGGGAGTTCCATGGAGATCGCAAAGGCCAGTGGTAACCATATCTTCGCGGCCGCCGCAAATTTCGGATACGGGAAGGTCGTTGTTGTGGCTGACAGCGATGTGTTAAAGAACGAATGGATTAGCCCCGACGGGCTCATCTTCGCCGACAACACCGTAAGGTGGCTACAGAGATACGGAGGCAAGGGCAGAAAAGTAGGGGACATGTGGGCTCAGCACATAGAAGGCGTGGGTTCCGTATATGGTCAGGAACTGACCTCCGCCAACGTATTCACCATATCCGAATTGTCAGAGATAGATCCAGTTTATCTGTCTACAAAGGTAGAGATACCTCTGCCCGTCCTGATAACGTTGAAGGTAAGGGCTCAGCTGGCCATGGGTGTGGAAACGGACAAGGATGCCTTTGAACGTATACTGAACTGGGATCTGTACAGGATACTCAGTACATCAACCGAGGAAGTGTGCCAAGTATCGCAACAGTCCGAAGATGCGGTGGAAGACCTGAAATTGAACATAGGCAAGTTGTTCGTCACCATGAATAACTGGGTGCTTCGAGATATAAAACTGGGGTATCTGTTCACAAGCGATGAATGAATCGCAGTGAATCAATACCATGGCAAGGCTCACTATTCATCCACACGAATATACCCGATGGACATGATGGTTGACTGGCAACGTTATTCACCGGTCCATCGATCCTGTTGAACATCCATCTGGAAAGTATGTTTGACGAGGTGGATAGCCCGAGTAGCACACATCCGAATAAAAATGTATTTGCCTCGGCCATGGTCGGACCCAAGATCATTTCCCCAATGATCCAAGAAAAGACAAGGCCCTAGATTGCCACCAACAAGCCTTACATCGAGGAAGTTTCGAAGACCACTGGGAACACCATATTCTTCCCTAAATTTTCGGTGGAACCACCCTGGAATTCAGTTAATCTAGAATATCATTGAACGACCGAGATTAAAGAACATGGAACTGACTGCAGGGAGACACCCTATCGCGGCCTTGTTGATAACATCGTTGGGGATTCCGAAGATATAAATCAAAATGCCTATCAGAGGTGTATCGATAAAGGTTATACTTCCCATAACAAGAGAAACATTCGAAAAATACTTTCTCGCACCCACCTCATTTTTTATTATATCCAGATTTGAATCGAAGGGCAGGGAATCAAGTAAATTCCTTCTTACCTTCAACGCCTTTTCGAAAGCGATATACGTACCAAAACCGCTGATAGAAATCGCTATATGGGATGTCTTGTGGGATACAACAGCAGAAGGGTGGACAATTTGAGTGAAACGTAACCGTTGTCCGGAGCATTCACTGCTGAGGATTCCCCGTCCGATACCGTCAATCGTAGGATAATCGAGTTTTCTCATCACACAGAGTTGATTCTATGAGCGTTTTCCATTTAGGATTATTCTATGTGCCCATCTTCGTGTGGACCTTGTAGTACTTCTGAGGTATGGGATGTTTTCCGACGACCACAGGTATGTCGTACCTTTCCTCGATATATTCTTTAAAGGATCCGATCCTAGGGCATGGCGGGCATCCCATTATCAAATCGGTAGCAAGATGTATCGCTTCCGCACCGTTATTTATCATCTCTTCCGGTGCATATTCCACGTTTCCGCCGGGACAGCCTCCGCAGGAGGTGTATCCGATAATCTCCACTTCTTTATCTTTGTATAGATCAAAAGCACCATCTCTTTTGGGGAGTGATCTCAAGCACTTACCTCCTGCACAGGAGCGGTATCTGTCGCAAATAATTATGCCAATTTTTATGGATTCCGCCATTTTATCACATCACTGAAGATTAAAACAACTGCATATAAAACCGGATACCATCGGCGGCGGTATCGGTCAGTCACGATTGTGTATGCTCTTCCTGAAAAAAGCCCATGTTGGTGAAGTCCAGGCGGCTATATGGCCTGAAGAGATGATAGAGACCTGCATGAAAAACAATATCATTTTGCTTTGAAGGTCGTCACTAAAATATTATATATGAAATCCGCTCTTCGGGTTACAGGGAACCATGACCCAAGAAAGCGGATTCCGTATAAGAACGTTCAGAGAAGGTGATTATGAAGATATCGTGATACTGCATAATCGTATATATCCGGACATAAAACAAAGCGTTGAATCACTGAGATACAACGATGAAAAGAAGTCGGATAAATGCGGTCACCATAGGTTCATCGGAGAATTGAACGGAAAAGTTATCGGCCACGGACTTTATACCCAGTTCGAAAGGGACTATCGACCCGGCAAGTACAATATATTGATAATGATAGATCCGGAATACAGGGCCAACGGATACGGCAAAATGTTTTACGATCATGTGATAGAGGAATTAAAAAAGCACGACCCCACAGAACTGGTTTGTAATGTTAGGGAGGATAAAAAGAAAGCCATCCAGTTTTTAGAAAAGAGGGGTTATATAAGATTTTTAAAAGAATGGCTCTCCGTTTTAGATGTGGATGGATTCGATATGGAAGAATACCGGGGGTTAGAGGAAAAGTTAGCCGAGGAAGGTATATCCTTGACCTCCCTGGCAAACATAGAACACTGCGAGGAGAATAAAAACAAACTATACGAGATCCACGAAGAGATAATGGAAGACGTACCTATGCAGGACGAGTATACCGGAACAGACTACTACAGATATATCGACTACTTGTTCGATCATCCTTACTCTTTTTTAGATGGGTTCATCTTAGCGATGAAAAAGGATGAATTCATAGGGATGAGCAGCAATTTTCATATCAAAAACGATAACTATATCTTTACGGGGTTAACAGGAGTAAAAAAAGAGCACAGAGGTAAAGGTATAGCTACGGCTATGAAAGTGAAGTTGATAAAAAAAGCTAAAGAGAAAGGGATCCCGAAGATAAAGACCAGCAACGAGAAAAAAAATGAAGGTATAATACACATAAACAATAATCTGGGATTTGAGAATAAAGCCGCCTGGATCTCGTTTAAAAAGGAACTATAGTGACGTGAAAATTTATTCTATAACCGGTGTATCGATATCCTCAAGTCGGTCTTCGATATCCTTTAAGCGCTCTTCATAGTCTTATCTCCTTTTTTCCTTACCATCAGGTAAGTACCGGTCTCCTTCCCCTTGTATTTGATAGCAGCTTTGGAATGCCTTCTGAAGCCCACCTTATCGTAGAATTTCTGAGCATCTTTATTGTTAACGTTAACGTGGAGGTACAATTTATTATGATCCAGCAACTCTATGATCTGAGATCCTACACCCTCTCCCGGTAAAAAGGGTCTATTGAGAGTGTGTGTATATAGTAACCATCTTTATTCATATCTCCAGCTGTAACCTTACTCAGCTTAAAGAAAAGGGGGAGCTTTTTAATGAACGGCCAGATACCCATACCCTTAGCGAAGGCCTTTCCGGAGGCCGCATCTATCTTTGACTTTTCGCCCACTTTAAAACCCGTTATCACGCCTATTAATTCTCCTTCATGCATGGCGCATTTTAGGTATGGAGGGGAGAAATAAGTATTATCTAGGTCCATCAATATCTTGATTATATCTATCCCTGTATCCCTATCACCATAAACTAGTGAATTCATCTTAGGATCTGCATCGTATATCAACTCGGCGACCGCATCTTTATCGTGCTTAGGGGGATCGAATTGTTCGAGAATTACGTTCATTTAAGGACCTCTTTTTTTACCATATTCAACTACTGCTATTTCAATATTGATGAAAACACTTTTTACACGACATGCCTATTATACAAATAACATGTCTAGCGGATGGATAGAGAGTCACTCCTTCGGAAAAATAGTCATAGACGGTGTGACATATCGGAAGGATATCATCTTACTCGGTAAAAAAGCGAAAAGTGATTGGCGTAGAAAAATGGGACACTTCCTGAAGCCCGAGGACCTAGGAATCGTTTTAGAATACCAACCGGAACTGTTGATCATAGGAACTGGAAGCAGCGGTAGGATGAAGGTGCCGGAAAACGTGAAGGACCGATTTGATTTCGATGTGGAAGTCTATGAAACAAAAAAGGCATGCAAACGATACAACCAGGCTTTGAAGGAAGGCTTGAAGATAGCCGGAGCCTTCCATCTCACTTGTTGAAATATGTAGTGGAACTCATTTTGGAATTTTTTGAAAAATTTCAAATGTCCAATGAATACTGTGAACTACACCGTCCCAAGTAACGTTGCTTCCGACGAGTACAATCCCTGTTCTTGCTCAGTACTCGGCGGTATCCTGAACGGTTGTGTGGGCTGCATTATTCCTCTACCTTCTTTACTCTTACATGATCTCCTTCTTTAATATCGGAATCATTTGGAATAGTTATGAGTAGCTGATTAATCGATTTATTTTTCCATACCTTTCGGGTCATCATAGAATATCACATGTTGCTTTCATCTCCAAGTTAAGGAGACTTCCCACAGCAAGAGTTAAAAAAAGGAAGGGGTTTTTTGGGTACTCTTAAAGGGGCCGGGTGTCAGTACCGAGGTATACCCAGTATTTTATACTTCGTCTTCCTCGGGCACTTCTTCCATGTAGTCCTCTTCCTCGACGTCTTCTTCCACCAGTACCTCCTTTTTACCGCGCATCATCAAGAATGCGATGGCGAGTATGACGATTATCAGCAGAAGTAGCAGCCACCAGTAGTCTTCAAGGAATCCGGCATCAGAGGATCCACCATCGTCATCGCCCTCCTCTGCAAAGACAGCGGTAATGGTCATGTCTTCGTTCATGGTCACCGTTGTCGACGCACCAGTTCCGCTGGCGTCGTCGGTCCATTCTTCGAATTCCCAACCATCTGCTGCCGTAGCTGTTACCGTTACGGAGGTTCCTTCGATATACGTGTGTGTACCTGCCTCGGGGTCGGTGGTACCCTCACCTTGGATGACTATAGTTAGATCGAACTCTTCCAGGTCCGTTTCGAATACGGCGGTGATGGAGTAATCGTCGTCCATGGTGATAGTTGTTTCAGCCGAAGTGGTGTCTGCGATAGTATCTATATCGCC
>JAWOAU010000066.1:0-7643 GCA_046498385.1 Thermoplasmata archaeon
GTTTACACAGCTACGATGGAGCAATACGTTTTCTGAAACGGCTAACGACCAACTAACAACGATTCTCGAATACTGTGGTATAAAACGTACATTCGAAACCGTTATGGAAGTATATGATAGCCAAGCACTTGATCCCCACGTTAATCGTGATAGATTCATGGACTACTGGAGGGCTTAACCGATGACGCATGGATTGTTATTAGAATCGCAAAAACAATTGATACCCCTAGGTCTCAAACCGATCTCAAATGATCGACGATAAGTACTGTAGCATCGAACTGTTGTATCCTCCTCCCCACTCCGATTGAAAAGAAAGATTAATGATTCCGGAAACAAACCTCTAAAGATTTGTAAGGGATTCAAGATATCTCTTATCACATAATTTAAATCTCGTGATCTTCAGGAACATAGAGTGTTACTTCGCTTATACTCCTCCCCACTTTTTCACTTCCTCCACTGTGTTATGTCGGTAAAAAATGCGTGAGGAACTCGACGTGCACGTTCCTCCTTTTTCACATTCTCTTCACTCTGCTCGTTAAGATAAAAAAGTGCAAGGGACTGGTGTCCCCCTTTACTTCGGAAGGCAACCGCCTTCCTTCAAATGCGGGGAAGGGATATTAACGCCAATTTGCATACAACCTTCCCACTTTTATTTCATTATAAATAAAATAATGCGGGGGAAGGGATTTGAACCCTCGAAGATCTATATCACAAGGTCCTAAGCCTTGCCCCTTTGGCCATGCTCGGGTACCCCCGCGTTATGAACAGGTCGATGCGGATGAGTAATGTGGTTCGAATGAACCGCTGTCCACAGTTGAACCGTGTTTGATATGGCTTGAGGAACGAACCACTGCACTTCAATAAGAGGATTTTGGTCGACACAATGGCACCTTTTTGCCCGAGGACTCTCTTTGATATTCGCCGAACTCATCTAACCGTTGTATTTCTTCGCCGTTAAAAACAGGGCCCTCCGCGCACACCCTCAGGCCATCGACAATACAGGATCCACAAAGTCCGATTCCACACTTCATGTACCTCTCCAGGGATGCTTGAACAGGAATATTTTCTTTCTCTGCTATTTCACACACCCTCTTCATCATCAACTCCGGACCACAAGTGATCACCAAATCCGCATTTTGGACCAGGTCTTCAATCAAATCTGTAACGAAACCATAATGACCAGCAGAGCCATCGTCGGTGGCTAGATGTAGCTCTGTGATCTCCGCTAATCTATCGTGAAACAGTAGTTCGTTTAAAGTTTGGGCACCAAGAGCGCATGTCACCTCTTTTTCCCGGGACACAGCATACTCCACGGCCGGCAAAATCGATGCTCCGCCTATACCCCCGACCGCCGCTAGTATACGGTCTCCCTTTAGTTCATATCCTTTCCCGTACGGTCCTCGGATACCGATGCGGTCACCTATATTTAATTCGTGCAGAGCTTTGGTTCCCGCCCCTACCTTACGTACGGTGATACCTTGTAATTCCTCTTGATAGGATAAGCTCATAGGCATTTCATCAACTCCCGGAGCCCATACCATTACGAACTGTCCCGGGGATATGTCTATTTCAAGGTCAAAAAATAAGGTAGTTATAGAGGGTGTCTCAGGAACGATTTCTTTTATCTCGACTATCTCCATGGGTTTCACATCGACCTACCAAAGAGAAGGATGTAAAAGAAATTTGTTGAAGAGAGAAACCGTCAAAAGGATTAAATATATATCATACTCTGACGAGTCCAGTTCGGATACTTACCGACCAATACCCCATCCATTCGCTAAAACTCATACATGGGCCGGTGGTCTAGGGGTCATGACGTCGCCCTTACAACCGTTCTTGAAAAGCGGTCAGAAAGGCGAAGATCGGCGGTTCAATTCCGCCTCGGCCCATCCCATCAAGCTTAAATATAATACTAAGATATCACAAGCATATATCATGGGCCCGTAGCTTAGCCTGGTGGAGCGTCTGGCTCATAACCAGATGGCCGTCGGTTCAAATCCGGCCGGGCCCACCACCATTTTATTATCCATATCTCAGGTATGTGCGGCCAAGTCTAGCGACCTGTTCGGAACTTAGTTCCAAAGGCATATCGACTTGTCACCTAAAACCTCTTTCAACCCTGGGCGTGTGGCCAAGTCTGGATATGGCGACAGCCTCCTAAGCTGTAAATCGGGGGTTCGAATCCCCTCACGCCCGCATTTAACGTTTTAAATGAGGGTAAGAAGAATTCACCGTAATTCATCCCCATCCGCATTTAACGTTTTAAATGGAGATTAACTACTAAAGTCGGCGCAATATTTATACAATATGATTACCTCATCAATTTTTAATGAGGGGTTTATTCATCGGCAGGTTCCAGCCCTTTCATAACGGGCACTTGACGATAGTAAAGCAGATGCAAGAAGAATGCGACGTGATCGCAATCGGCGTAGGCAGTGCACAGGAACAACGGACTCAGAACAACCCTTTGTCTGGGGGAGAACGGATAACCATGATCCGACGGTTGTTGGAATCAGAGGGCATTTTGAATTTTGAAATTTATCCTATCCCTGATTTGAATTGCTATCCCGCATGGCCCCATTATGTTTGTGCAATACTACCCCGTTTTCATAGGGTGTACGCCAATTCAGGCGTCGTTAAACGGTTGTTTAAAAATATAGGTGTGGAGGTTGTGGAGGCAGAGCCGGTCAATCGTGAAATTTGGAAGGGGTCGGTGATAAGAAAAAAAATAGCTCAAGGGGACAAATGGAAGTATTTGGTACCTGTGTCTGTAGCTGAATATCTGGAGGATATAGATATGAAAGAGAAAGTCAAGCCAATATTAGAATGCATCGCGGGTAGGGAAAAAAAGGTAGCACATCTGCTTACCAAAAATGAAATGACCATATCTGTTGCGGAATCATGCACAGGCGGTTTGATCGCTCACCGTCTGACAGGGATGCCTGGAGCTTCCGCCTATTTTGTCTCCGGCGTGGTCTCCTATAGTAACGATTCAAAGATGAAATTGTTGGATGTTGAACCAGAGATTTTAAGAAAATATGGGGCGGTAAGCGAACAAGTAGCAAAACAGATGGCTGAGAACATAAGAAAAAAGATAGATTCACATATAGGAATCAGCGCTACAGGGATAGCCGGACCTGGCGGCGGTAGTGAAGAGAAAAAAGTGGGGATGGTTTATATGGGATTGGCTATGGAAAACATGACGGAAATTAAAAAGTTCAATTTCAGAGGAAATCGCCGACAGGTAATTCAGCAGACCTCGGACTTTATATTTAACTGGCTTGTTGAAATCCTCGAGGATTAATCCTCGTTTTTGGTCACTTCGTCAAGGTATTTGAATAAGGGAGCTAGCTCGTAATCTTGTCCGACAACTACCGTTATTATGTGATCTTTCCCAATGGAAGATGTCACTACACGCCCCTCGACGGAATCTATTATTATTTTTGATGGTGAACTCATATCAAGTTCGGTATTTGCGGTTTTCGCCGCTCCAACAAGGGTGGCGACCATTATTCCAAAAGTTTCTTCATGAACATTTCCAGGTAAATCTGAGTAATGGACCATACCGTCTCTGCTTACCAACGCCAAACCACGTGCACCCATGTTAGAGATTTCCTCAAATATTTTTTCATATTCTTTATTCAAATCAACTCCTCCTTTAAAATCCTTTTATCTTAACTTCAAATTCGCATCTCTCGTCTCCCAAGCTCTGACATTTTATTTCTTTTATGTCTACAATATCTCCTGTTTTTTTCTCGTAAATACTAGACAATATTCCTCTTAAACGATGGCAGGTTTTGGTACCTGCATTTTCATCTACCTCAACACTACCGTCAGAATACGCGACACCTTCTTCGAGTTTCAGCGAAATCACCCAACCTCTAGCTTGAACTAATTTTTCGGCTTTACCCATCATGTTGTCATCTGTATCGATCATTTCGATTATACTGCTTCCAATGACCTTTCCTTCCCTGTAGAACAAACCTTCGTAAGCCGTGGCCATTACCCCTTCGTAAAACCTTGCTATCTGGTGGAGTTCTTTTTGTGACATTTTTATGAATTTCATAGTGCTTCAACCCCTTTATCTAGAGCATTCGGGACACAGTAACATTCCCTCAATGGCAGTTAGTTGTTCTGAATAAACTTTACAACTCTCACAATAACCCGAGGTTTCAATGTTGTTCGGTTCTTCGTATCCTTCAATTCTTTCTGGATAATGAATTCTTGCAAACTCTCGTGTGATGTCCAGTAAGGCCGGAGAGATCACTATTATGTCATTTTCGGTAATTATTCCTATCAACTTTCCATCACGCATAACCGGCAGTCTTCTCACTTGGAGTTTCGCCATTGTTTCAGCGGCCTTTCTTATACTCTTGGTACCTGATATTGTGTTTACCGGACAAGACATTATTTCCTTAACTTTAACTTCTTTGGGATCCAAACCCTCTGCAACCGTTTTGAAAACTATGTCCATTTCCGTTACTATGCCTTCTAGCTCTCCCGAATCGTCCAATACTACAAGGCTACCGACCCCTGACTCTTTCATCAAGGCTGCCGCCTTAGAGACTGTCTCGGATTTCTTTATTATCGTCGGGGTGACAGACATCACATCTTGAATCTTTATGTTCGGGTCGTCGAAATTCTGCATATTAGTTCCCGGGGTTACAATATTCTAGTATATGTTAAATCTTTCGAAAAAATTTGAAGGTTTTGGAAAATATTAATTACCCTCCACTGAATAGCGCCTTTGATTAAACATGAGGTTTGAATTGGTATGCTCATTGAGATTCAGCGGAGTCGTAGAGGATAAGAAAGAAAACATATTATCCATACTTGAAGGAGCGGACAAAGACCTTTTGAAAAAAGGTGTGCCTAAGGGTATGGAAGGCGGTGCCTCCATAGAGAACATAGAATTTTTTTCAGACCGCATCCGATTGATACTGGTTTCCGACCGATATGTAAGAGCCCATGATGCGGTTTTCCGATTGAAAAAAAAATTAAGCCAAAAGATGGGAAAAAAATTTCACGTAGGGGTCAGAGGAATAGATATTCTTTCATATGATGTAGAATTCAAGTGCGATGATGAACCCGTTGAACCGGTGGATATACCCTTCGTCGATCATATTGAATTTAAAGGGAACTTATGCAGATTGAATATAACCGACCTTACCCAGGAGCAGCTGGAGAATAACTACGTTGATAGGATTATCAAACGGGTTATGGAAAAGGTGAATGCTCAATATTACCGTGGAAAAGGTGAGCAGTGGAAACTTCTCTGGAGTTCGGAGAGAAAGGAGGTTGTATGGAAAAAGGACCCAACGGTGGAGATGGAGAAAAAAGGATGGATCATGAAAGGACCCACAAAAGGAAAATGGTTCTACCGTCCGCAGGCGGCAAAGATACTCCGAACCATGAAGAACATTGCACTCCAAGAGGTGCTTGAACCCCTAGGTTTCCAAGAGATCATAGAATCCTTGATGGTTCCCTTCGATGTTTGGATAGATACAGGTCACATGGAAGGAGTTCCCAACGAGATGTACTATGTTTCAGAACCTGTCACCAGGGACCCCCTGGAGTGGGAACAATTCGTAGATCATGTGAAGATAGCAAGAGAAGTACCTGAAGAATTACTCGCCAAACTGGTTTCGAAGCCGAAGAGCGGTGTATGCTATGCTCAGTGTCCGGTAGTATATTGGTCTCTCAGGAACCAGACCATCGCTGACGAAAGCCTTCCTTTGTTGGTTTATGACCGGACCGTTCCAAGTGCCAGATACGAATCCGGCGGTCGTCACGGTATAGAGCGAGTAGACGAATTTCACCGTATCGAGCCGGTTTATGTCGGTACTAAAGAGCAGCTGGTAGATCTTAAGGAACGGATGATCCGCAGATACAATTACGTTTTTGAGGAGATTTTGGAACTAGAGTGGCGGATGGCCGAAGTTGAGCCATTCTATCTCCAACAGTCCGGTAGCAGTGAATCTAAGGAAGGGGTGGAAGAGGGAACAATAGATTTCGAGGCCTACCTCCCGTACCGGGGAAGCAGAGAAGAAAACGAATGGTTAGAGTTTCAAAATCTGAGTATTTTCAGAAAATATACGAAGGCCTTCAACATAAAATCCCAGACAAAGGAACTGTATTCAGGCTGTTCGGGCATAGGTCTAGAAAGGTGGACCACGGCGTTCTTAGCGCAGAAAGGTATCGAACTTTCAAATTGGCCTGAAAAGTTCAGAGAACTATACGGCGAGTCACCAAAAGGTTTAAAGCTTCTATAATATACACTTAAAGATCTCCGTAAATACCAAAAAGTTGTTATAGCATATGGAGATAGCATGAATCCAAGTTAATCAGGGGAATCACAATGGCAAGGCGAAAGTCTAGACGAGCATCCAGGCGTGTAAAGGATAAATGGAAATCAAAGAGATGGTACTCTATCGTAGCACCGGACATGTTTAAAGGTGCAAAAGTAGGTGAAACGCCGTCCGCCGATCCAGAGTTGTTATTAGGTAGGATATCCGAGATCAGTCTTCAAGACCTAGCAGGCGATTTTTCCAAAGTACATGTAAAGGTAAAGCTAAGGATCAATTCAATAAGGGGCGGTGAGTGTCGGACTCAATTCCATGGACATGGTATGACCTCCGATTTTGTTAGAAGGCTGACACGTCGAAGGCGCTCTAAAATAAATCCCGCTTTTGATGTGACCACAAAGGAGGGATACGAGATACGGATAAAGGTCCTTTCGGTGACTAATAAGAGGATCAATTCATCTATTAAACGGTCACTCAGAAACAAACAGATGGAAATAATTTCGGAAACAGCTTCTAAGTCCAGTTTATCTCAGCTGGTACAGAAGATGCTCTTCGGTTCCCTTGCCAGCCAGATTAAAAAGGAGTGCAAGACGATTTATCCTCTTAGGACAGTGGAGATATGCAAATCCAAGATACTCTCCGTTCCGGAAGGGGAACAGGTCGAGGATTTAATCCTTACGCAGGAAGAGGTGGAGGAAGAAAGTGCTGTGGAAGAAGAAGAGCCCACGCCTGAAACAGATAAGACCTTATCAAAACCGGAAGTGCTTGAAGAGTTCCAAAAAATTGACGGCGTGGGCCCGACCATGGCTGAAAAACTCTATGACGGCGGTTTTAGAGATATTGAACAGCTCAAAGACGCTTCAGAGGAGGATTTAAAAAGGGTCGAAGGGGTTGGCCCCGCCTTTTCTAAAAAAATTCAAAAGGCACTCTCCGAAAAAGATTAAATTACCTCTATTGTCGGGGTAGCTCAGCCTGGTGGAGCGCTAGACTCATAGGGAAATCAAGCGTTCCTGGGACATCTAGAGGCCGCGGGTTCAAACCCCGCTCCCGACATCTGTTTTTATTTATGAGGGTGCTGTAAAAAGGTGAAAAGACGGAAAGACACTGTTTCCTCATTCTCACATAAAGAAAAAATTTAGAGAGATGCAACCCAAGTTTGACACTTGAATCACCTTGAGTCTCTCTTTTTCATACGTTTTTTCTAGTTTTTTCAGGTCTTTTTAAGCAATTGATTTGACAGATGATTTCATATGTTGCCAGACAACCATCTAAAAGGAATTATTAAGGAAAATCTACGGATGGAATTTGACAGTTACTGCAATATTTTGTTCTACACGA
>JAWOAU010000015.1:0-31991 GCA_046498385.1 Thermoplasmata archaeon
TCGCTGCCGGTGCCCGACTCGGCTCCTGCATCAGCGATCAGGGTGTTACCGTTGGCCAGCCGTTCGATGCCGCAGGCAAACTCGAGGATGCCCCGACGCGAGTTACTCGCGCTGGCTGGACTGTCTTGCATGGCTAGTGATCCAAGCCGCCTCCGGCTTCCTTCATGGAATATGGTAAGTTCTGGTCAAGAGGATATTTCTATCGCTCAGTTGGAAGTACGACTAATGAAGCAGTTGAGTTCTACATCAAGGTTTCTCAGAATGAAGAATTGCGAGAGAAGTATTACAGGAAAGCATATGATGAAGATGGACCTTCAGGAGAAGATCCATTCCTGGAACATCAAATGGGCAATTTAGATCTTGAAACGATCTCCGATAACCAAATGACTTTAATGGAATTCAGGAATCGCTAGTCAACAAACTCGTTCCCGCCGAGCGTAGCGAGCATGCCCACGGTCTTGGCCGTGGGTGCGGGAACGAAATTGACTAACTCCTTCAATAATCTGATTTTCCCCACTCTACGTCTCCTGAATATCAGTGCTACATCACCCTTCCATTCCGCCAGTTTCCGCATCTCGGCTTCACGGTTAATAAACATAATCATAACTATAATACACACATTCCGCACCCTGTTTCGTTAAGATATGTTTTTTTTAATCCGGCCTGGCCATCTCAAGAATCGGTGATCAAGTATTTGTCCATATACTTCTGCCCCAGCATTTTCAATGCAATTTCCCCATCAGCTCGTACATTTTTCACTATTGTACGTGTGTTTTCCTCTTCCTCGATCTTCACATAGTGTACATCTTCGAACAGTTGGTAAACCCATCTCAGAGTTGGTTTTTGTGTTGGTTTACCGACTTGGTTGTTCACGGTTTCGTCCATATCCTTCAATGTTTTCCTCAGTTTCCGTTCACATATACTGTAGACTAGCAAAGACAGACACATCGTCATAGTGAGCGAAACAATTCTTTCAGGTTTTTTGAGATAAAGTGAAGAGGCAAAGAAGAGAGGGTCCTTTAGGAACCTAAAGCCCCTCTCCACATGCTTCTGTCCTTTGTAGTTATCGAATACCTCTTGATCGGTCAGCTTTTCCTCCGACAGTTCGTTTGTAGCGACAATAAAGATAGATCTTTTATCTATCTCTAACTGGATAGACTCTTCATCTCTTTCGATCAGATATACTGGATAGAAATTTATCTTTTTCTCCTTTGTACCATCCTTTGGTGGTCTGCCTCTTCCTTTGTACCTTTCTTCCCTTTCTATATCCGTTATATTCACCGTATGATACTTTGCCTTTCTAGACAAAGGCAACAAAGATTTTCTTGCATCCGGTTCACAGTAATACCCTTTGCTTCGAAGCTTCTTTGCTTGTTTTCGGAGTTTTTCATATTCTTTTTCTACGGCTTTAGCCACTGTCTTTACCGTTCTTTTCTTAGCCTGTTCAGAATGGATGACCAGCCATCTTTGCTTTACACCACCATAATTCGACCGATGTTTGCGATACCTATATTCTTCTCCATCCAGCATCTCTAAATTGTTGATATTTCGAGCGGTGTCTTCTGTGATCTCCTTTGCTTCCGATAAGGTGTTAGGTACCCTGCTGATCCATAACAGGTCGTCCTTGGCGGAACGTATCGTATCTTTGGAGTAGAATTTACTATCTGCCACGAGATAACTGACCTCTTTAAGATTCGCTTTGAGTCCCTTTTTGAATGAGATAACCGTCTCTTTCATCACCAACGAATCACTACTGTTACCGTCCAATGCTTCCATAAAGAATGGAACACCGCCATCAAAGCTAACCAACAGATTTAGAAATATCTGTTTCAGGTCTGGTCTTTTCAGTTTTGAATGGCCATGCGTAATATGTATGGCCGCATCCTCGCAACTTGAAGAATCATATTCTCCGTGTACGGAGAATGTTGTAGTATCAAGGTGACTAAATTTTTTACTTACATCTGCTTCGGCCATGGCTGCCGAAGCTATGTACGAAAATAGCTCTGTACAACCAAAGGAAAACGTTCTATCGAGAGCTCTTCCGATGGTATCATCATTCAATTCATCGGGTGTGATGTCACACCCGAGCAATACATCAACCGGTTTTTTATCGAAGAATTGGGGAAATAAGTAAAGAGGTCTGTTCGAGAAACCCAGACCGTTGATTATCATGGCCACGATCGCTTGACCCGTGGTCACTTTCTGTTGAGGGTCTGGTGGTATCAATGTATCGATTATTTCCGCTATTTTTAGCTCTTCACAAGTTCCAGCAACAATTCCCAGGTTATTCAGAGTATAAGTAGATATCATGATACACTAGTTATATAGAGTAACATTTATAAACCTTTCTATCTATTGGGGTTCAAATGGAAGCTACTATCGTCTTGTATACGACAAAAGACATCGAAGCAAAGACTACCACAAAGTTACACGAAAAACTGTTCGGTAAGATCCAGAAATCAAACTACGGAAGGTACGAGTATGAAGTAAAAGGGATACTACCTGGCGGGGCATATGTGAGACCGGTAAGAGCGGTCATAATAGTAAAAAAAGAATACTATCAAGATGTGATCGACTTGTTCGATGCGTATGGTGTGAAACATAGATCGTTTAACATCAAGGTCGATTCAGACATTTTCAAAAATAATAAATTTTTTTAAGTAGGGGTGCGGAAAGTATGATAATAGTCTAAACTATTGTTATTACTTTATGCACACATAAAAAACTACCTACACCATCTCCAACACCCCCGTGTAAGATATCATTAACTTTGACTCAACGATAGGTCGCCGACCAGTAATAACTACCGCAATGATAGATCAAACACTTTACAGCGGATCCGCGTGTCATCAGTCAGCGGATAATATATAAATAAAAGACATCTGTTTACATAGGCATGAGAAAGGGAGATACGGAGCCTGTGGAAGACGGCTTCAGGGTGAACCGTTTAAACAATCCCTCCGGCCTGATGCGTTTCAAGATAAGTGACATACTGCTGGTTTCCAGCCTTTACGATGCATTCATACTGGAGGAGGACCGGGGGCTATCCGAGCAGATATTCGGGGAGTATCGGGAGCTCGAGCTCACCGCATCACCTAGGGTCTCTAGGGTTTCGTCAGTCAAGGAAGCAGAGCGAGAGCTTTGTGAAAACCACTATGATCTTGTCCTCTGCATGACACACCTCATCGATCTCGGCCCGGTAGATTTCGGCAGAAAGGCCAAGGAACTCCACCCGGGAATCCCAGTGGTATTGTTGGCAATGGACAAGAGGGACATCGAAAAATATCACGGAGCAGATAAGAAACGAGGTATAGACAAGGTATTTTTCTGGAACGGTGATTCCTCCCTTTTCCTGGCCATCATAAAATATTTCGAGGATCTGAAAAATGCCGAACAGGATATACTGAAGGGCATGGTCCAGGTCATACTGGTGATCGAGGATTCGGCCAGATATCAATCCATGTTCCTGCCCCTGATATACAAGGAGGTGATGCGTCAAACCCGCTCTCTTGTTGAACAAAGCCTTAACGAGCATGAGAAACTGCGAAAACGAAGGGCGAGACCCAAGATATTTTTGGCCGAGAGTTACCAGGAGGCCGTGGAGGTCTACAAAAAATACGAAAAAAACATCCTCGCCATAATTTCGGATGTCGCTTTTCCCAAGAACGGTACCGTGGTGAATGATGCCGGGTTCGAGTTTATCGAAACCATGGATCGTGATATCCCGGTGATCATGCAGTCCTCTCAAACCAAATACAGGAAGCGGTCGGAAAAGATGGGACTTCCCTTCCTGGACAAGAACTCCGAAACCATGCTCCAGGACCTTAGGAATTTCTTCACCGATGAGCTTGGATTCGGTGATTTCGTTTTCAAGCTCCCTGACGGCAATGTGGTGGGCACGGCAGAGAACATGGACGAATTGGTTGAAATGTTCGGAAAGGTGCCTTATGAATCCCTGGTCTATCATGGGAAGCGCAACGATTTCTCCATATGGTTGATGGCAAGGGGAGAGTTCGAGCTTGCCAAGGAACTGCGACCCAAAAAAACAGAGGATTTCGACTCCCATGAGGAATTTAAAAATTACCTGGTCGACGCATTTACCAGAACCGAGAGAAAAAGGCAGCTTGGTGTGATAACCGATTTCTCACGGCAGAAGTTCGAGCATGAACAGACCTTTACACGCCTGGGCGGTGGCTCACTGGGAGGCAAGGGCCGGGGCATCGCTTTCATGGCCTCCTTACTTCGAAGAAACAAATTCGCCGAACGATTCCCCGATAATCCCATACGGATACCCGAAACCTTGGTGCTGGGTACCGAAGAGTTCGAGCGATTCATCGATGAAAACGGCCTTCGTTACATATTGCAGGAGGACATGGATGATGATGAGGTGGCTGTCATTTTCACAAATGCGGAGTTATCATCCGAATTGAAAGATTCCCTGAGAAGTTATCTGAATCACGTTGAAACTCCCCTCGCCGTACGCTCTTCGAGTTTATTGGAGGATTCCTACAATCAACCCTTTGCAGGCATCTATGCCACTTACATTCTTCCCAACAATCATCCCCATGAAGAAAAAAGACTGAACCAACTCTGTGAGACCATAAAACTGGTCTATGCATCCTCCTTCTTCAAACGTGCCAAGGCCTACATCCGGAGCACTTTACTGAAGGCGGAGGAGGAGAAGATGGCCGTGGTCATACAAAAGCTCGTTGGTAACGTTTTTAACCATAGATTCTACCCGATATTCTCCGGTGTGGCACTGTCATATAATTACTATCCCCTACCACCTTTAAAACGACAGGATGGAATAATCAATGCTGCCCTGGGTCTGGGAAGGATCATCGTTGAGGGAGGGCAGGTGTTTACTTTCTCTCCGGAGCGCCCCAATTCCATACCGGGTCTATCTTCACCCTCGGACATATTCAATAATTCTCAGAGGAGATTCTATTCCCTGGACATGTCCCGAACAGAATTGGACTTGTGGAAGGATGGGGAGGAATCGAGCTTATTATGCCAGGACATATCAGAAGCAGAGAATGATGGAACGCTGGATCATCTGGCAAGCGTTTACATAAGCGGCGAAGACATCATCCGGGACGGACCGAATCACCATGGAACAAAGATAGTAACCTTCGCGCCGATCATCAAGCATAAACAGTATCCCTTAACGGAGATACTGAAAAAGTTACTTGAGATAGGAGAGAAAGGGATGGGCGGTCCGGTGGAGATCGAATTCGCTAACAACATCGACGAGGATGGTAACCTGGTGTTCTACATACTGCAGATACGACCATATCTCTCTATGAGAGAGCACGATCATGTTGTTATCGAGGATGGGGAGCGAAAGGGGTGCCTCACATATTCTTCTAGGGCCCTTGGTAACGGTAAGATCGACGATATATACGATATCGTCTATGTGTCACCCGAAACCTTTGATCGGAGTCAGACCGTTAACATCGCCAGGGAGATCGGTGAAATGAACGAAAAGATTAATGGGAGGCCCTATCTACTCATCGGTCCGGGCCGATGGGGCAGCAACGATAACTGGCTTGGTATCCCGGTTGATTGGGGTCACATAGCCGGGGTAAGGGCCATAGTGGAAACCCCTATCATGGACATACGGGTGGATCCTTCACAGGGCTCTCATTTCTTCCACAACATCACATCTCTGGGGATCCCTTACCTTACCATCGCTCACAATTCAAAGGAGGATTTTGTGGATTGGACTTGGTTGGATGATATGTCCGCTGAGAACAAGGGGCAGTACGTGAGACACCTAAGTCTTTCATCACCTCTCCTGGTCAAGGTGAACGGTAAGGCCGGTCACGGCATGATCAAAAAGGTACGGTAAATATAGGACTTTGAAAAGAACGGGAGAGAATACTGCATGAAGGAGAAATAGTCGACCCATCTTTAAGGATGTGGATAAAGAAAAGGATCGTCCGGAGTACATAATATATCACATCCACGATCTCTCGGTTATTAAAATTCATGACGGTTTCATAAGGTCTCCGAACCAAAGAACACTATAAAGCCCCAGCGACCACTAGATAGTAAAGCTCGGATAGAAATGCGACATCGAAAAAGGTTTGAACCTCACATAGGATGAAAGATTTACTGTGAATATAGGCTCTAAGAAGGTGGAAGTTTTTCCGGTGTAGCTATGGCTCCTGCGGTGAGAAAATTTATACCTGAGAGCAGCGATATCTCATTCAAGAAAAAAGGTGAATATTAAGTGATCGTACGACTTAGATCACCCATGTAACCATGTATGCCTATAGTGATCTTCGTTCCACGGATGGATTCCCCTCCCTCAAGCCCGTAGAAGTATATCATCAACCGGCTTCCCGAGGCTACAAGGCCGTCCTGGAGAAGTATCCATTCACCGATCACCGTCTCTTCCACTTGATGGTCTGAAAGTGTTATGATCATGTTATCTAGGTCCGCGGTGCTTGGCGAGTTCAGGGCTATCTCTATCTGTACGTAGGCAACGCCGGTTTCGTTCGCCTCGTAACGGGAGTTTCCACTAATGATAATACTGCCGGCGATCAAACCTTGGTACTCATGGAATACGGCGGTCATGGTATGATGGCTATCCATGGTGATGGTTATCATTTCATCCGTACCCGTATGACCCATCCCCTCACTTCCAAAAACGTCCAGTAAATCTATATATGATTCCTCAATCAGAATATTAAGCGGCGGACTTAACATAGATGGAAGACACCACTTCTTTACAATTCGTTGTGGTGTGGAACTCGTTTATACTCGTTACCCTCCATCCTCATTATCTACTGGAATTTGCAGACAAATTTCATCGAATTTTAAATCCCACTTTACAGAAATCGAAGGTTCCTATACTGCTAGTCAAAATGGAGTATAAATATCTACGATTCTACCTTGTAGGATAAAAAGAAAATGTGTGAAAATCAAGACGCATCATCCCTTTGTACTATCCAAAAATATTTAATGATAACAAAAATAACGATACCGTATGAAGATGGATTTAGATGATAGATTTTTGTTTGTTTTCTCACTTATTTGTTTTTTAGTCCTGACTCTCCTGGTCGCTAATAATTTTTTAAAGGAGATAGATAGACAGATTTTCTTATTTATTTTTGAAGCCTCTCAGGGAACCCTTTATTGTTTTATGAAATACATTACATATATAGGTGATGCACTTTTTGTATTGCCAGTAACGGTAGTTATAATGTACTTTTTTTATCGAGTCAAGGAAAAAACACTTTCCATATACTTCGGCATAATGATGTGTGTTTCTCTTGTATCCACCTCTGCACTAAAATATCTTATTAAAAGGCCCAGGCCTCAAGTAGAGGTTTCCGTTCCTGACATACATTCTATATATAGTTATCCAAGTGGACATACTGTTGGCGTTTTTGTGTTGTTTCTAGGCTTTTATGTATTTTTCTGGATCCTTTATAAGCAGGAAACCAATATTTCTATTTTATCCTTTAGCATAATAATTGCTGCAGTTGTTAGTTTTTCAAGAATAGTATTGGGTCACCACTACTTGACCGATGTTATCGGCGGTGTTCTTTTGGCGATTTTGGTCATCAATTCAACTAAAATAGCCGTCAAAAAAGATTCGAACATCAATAATGGCTCCTCTTTCTCGCTATCTGAGGGTACCTCCGACATATAGTATGTTATTCTCCAAAAATTTCGTCAAGGATCAAGTGCACCTTTTGATAATCTTTATGAGCAACCATTTCTCAGACAGGCTCTCAACTAACGCTTCACTCGTTGAAATATCCATTATTGAAGGTTTCCGTCCATTTTTCAAAAGGTTTTGTGATCTTATCAAAAAGGGTATCAAATGTACCGTTCGAGGTCGACCAGTAAGCAAATATAGCAACAGCTATACCTGCAGGGATATCGATCAGCCAGTGGATGCCTAGGTATATGATCACGAAAACGGTTACGATAACAAAAATAAAACCCATTGTCTGAAGTTTCTTTAGACCAGTTCTGTATCTCGCTATAAGAGTTATAGTAAGGGGAATACTAATATGACCACTAGGGAAGCAATTGGATTGTCTATTTGTCAATAGGATTATCGCATTGTACTGAGGAATATCGTACATAAAAGCTTGAATTTCTCCAGGTTGATAGTATGAAGTGACAAGAACATGAAGTAAGAAATATCCCGATAGTAAGAACATATAATTCACAGCTAAGGCTTTACAAAATTGTTCGAATATATGGATTTCACACCTGATCAAGAAGAATATTGGGGCAAAAATAACGAAATACGATAGACCGAGGATGTAAAAGATCGAGGAGGCATGGATCACATAATAATTGTCTAAAGTTTGCTGTAACCAGACTATGTGTCCTACGCCTTCTAAACTATAAAACCACCAGGTAATTCTGAATCCAGATGGATGAAAATTATGAATGAAATTCTCTAATTTTAGCAGTCCTAATACGATAAAAAGGATCAAAAACCCTCCTCTAGCTTTCCATATATTAGATTTGATCGATTTTAGGTCTATCTTACCGTCCTCATCGAATATTATAAATGAGATTACTAGTAGTATGATAAGTCCAGGTATGAACCAAAGTAGTCCTTTGTATAATGGGGACATTTTTATCTTCCTGATTCAGTCAAACCCTATTATAAATCATTTTTGTTTAGAAGATCGACAATTTTCAATTTCTTTGGAATAGGTATCTTTTCCGTAGAAGCGTTGTGTTTTCGAAGAATATTGTAATCTTTTCCACATCATCTAACTTGTTTTACTGTAACAGTCCCTCAGTGAGTCTTCTGGCTGAATCCCTTACCAACTTTAAAAAAGGAAGAAATTGATGAATTTCTTCTCAAGTGGAACCGGGAGATCATGGAAAAGGAGGAACTGCTTTCAAGTTACGGTGATCTCCAAGAGGAAATAAAAAAGGTCACCTTCCCAGGCTCTTTAGAGGAGATATTCCAATGTAGGTTGTAGGGGAGTTAGTGGTTCAGGGACGTGGCACTCTAGATTGTTAAATGTGAGTAAGCTTTAAATCTATGCAAACCGCTCTTTTGCCGTGCTGTGATGATAAGGGAATGATCATGAAAAAGGATGCGATCGATGAGAATATCGATGCTATTGCGGCGTTGATGGAGGTGCCTTCCATCGGTGAACTGACCGCCCGGGTGCTTGTAAAAGAGGGCTGTACGGATATCAAATCCCTGGAAGAAGGAGGTATTGAGGAGATCAAGAAGCTAAAAATGATAGGCGATAAAAAGTGTAAGAGAATTTTTGATGAGATACGGGGTTTGGCAGAGAGTCCAAGAGAGGTAAGGAAGGAACTGATGTGCCCTGGCTGTAGCAATATAGTGGCACTTTCATACGGAAATTGTCCCGAATGTGGTAAACATTTTTTTCCCATGAGAGAGCAGTTCTTTCTACCGGGCGGTATACTGATCACCGATCCTCTGAAGATCCTTGCGGAATACGATATGAAAGTAATAGAGGGGGAGGACGACATATGGTATAATCGGGGATTGATACTAGAATTCCTAGGTGCGAATGAAGGGGCTGAAGAATGCTACGACAAGGTCGTTGAATTCAATCCACACCACGAACACATATGGAATACAAAGGCCAACCTTGCAAAGAAAAGGGGACATCTTGACGAAGCCTCTGAGGACTATAAGCTAGCGTTGGATTTTAGGATAGGCGATTCCGGACTTTTGTGCAGAATATACCATTATGAAGAAAATGACGATGATTTTGAAGAGGGTGGTGTGGAATTTCACCTCCATGATGCGATGTTAAAGATGTCGAAGTTTAGAGGCAAAACCGAGAAGCTAGAACATCTTGAACAACTTTTCTCAGAAGCCATAAAGGCACGGAACGATTACCAGGACGAAAGAGCGATCGAACTTGCCAAAGAGATAGTCGATAAAGCGACCGCACCCTGATGGATACAGATGACCATGATAGAGCTGAAACGGGAGATGGAAATCAGCAGGTTCTACGACCCTTCAAAGGACGAACTGAAGGAGGAAAAGATAGTCATCAGAAAGGACCCGTTGACCGGAAAGCGCTACAAAATAGTTCAAAAAGCCCTTCCCGTTTCAAGGGATACGGATATACGGGAAGATGTCGCACCTTTCTTTTGACACCGTCCTAGTAAGTTAGTAGATCATGCCGGACAAAAACAATTAATATTCAACCCCCGTTCCGTCTTTGATAACATGGGTAAGCGACTTATCGTAATAGGGTCCGGGCCGGGCGGATACAAGAGCGCAGTCCTAGGTGCGGAGGAAGACCTTGATGTGACCTTAGTGGAGAAGGATGTGATAGGCGGCGTATGCACAAACACGGGCTGCATACCGTCCAAAGCTCTATTGTCGGGAGCGGAACTAGTTGATTCGATCAAAGGTGCAAAACGCAAAGGTATAAAGGTAGAGCTGAAGGAGGTTGATTTTTCAAAGTTACAGAAGATCAAAGACAGGGCGGTCACCGTTTCAAGGAAGGGTGTTGAAAGGGAATTAAAGGAAAAGGGTGTTGAAATCATCGAGGGAGAAGCGAGTATCACCGGTGAGGATGAAGTGCGTGTCGGAGAAAGGACCCTCTCTGCAGATAATATAATAATAGCTACGGGCTCCGAACCCATAGCACCGCCCTTTTTAGATGTTGACGAAAAGAACGTACTCACCAATCAGGGTGCCTTCGCACTCCGGGAATCCCCGGAAAGCATGTTGATAATAGGTGGAGGGTATATCGGAGTGGAGATGGCGTTCATATATTCTTCCATGGGAACATCGGTCACCATGGTAGAGCTGATGGAAAACCTCCTTCCCAACATGGATAGGGATCTGGGAAAGGAGGCCGAAAAAATACTGAAAAGAAAAAGGGTAAAGGTGGTCACCGAGACAAAGGTGACCTCGGTGGACGGTAACGGCCCCTTCACCGCCGTGGTCGACGGAAAAAAGTCCGATGAACTCGAGGTCGAGAAGATATTGTGTGCCGTTGGTAGGAGACCCACACCGCCGGAAATGGACTTAGATATAATAGATGAAAATGGGAGTATAGTAACCGACGGCCTTATGAGAACACCTGTGGAGAACATATACGCCGTAGGAGATGTCACAGGTAAAGGGATGTTTGCACATACCGCTTATCATCAGGCCAAGATAGCCATCGATGTTATTGCAGGCAGGGATGCCGAGGAGTTTTCACGGTATCCGGTCCCAGCCGGTGTGTTCACACATCCGGAGATCGCCAGCGTCGGTCTTTCAGAAGAGGGGGCAAAAAAAGAATACGAGGATGTGCGAACCGCTTCATATCCCATCTCCGCTCTAGGAAGAGGTTATTCAACGGGAGAGAGGACGGGATTCGCCAAGATAGTATGTTCCGGAGATAAGGTGGTAGGCCTGCATCTCATCTGTCCCGGAGCCATGGATATAATCATGGAAGGCACCGTGGTTCTGCAGAAGGGGATAACTTACCGGGAGATAATAGATATCATACATCCTCATCCAACTTACTCCGAAGCCATATACAAGGCGGCAAAGCTCCTTGCACTATAAATGCGATCACGGTCTCAGGGTACCTGCGAAGACCTGCCAAGCCAGGGCGGATTTTGCCACCAAGCTCAAAACGATGTACATCCGTTCTCCGTATAGGTAGTCCTTCCACTTTCCTACCTCTTTATACTGCAATACCATGTTCACCACGAACAAGTTAAAGAATACCGCGATGGAGATGTAGATTGCTATCACAAAATCAGGGACCTGTCCTCCTGATACTACGGAAGCTCCCAACAAAGACACCGCTATGGCTATCCAGGGTATGAGACCGGCTAGGCATCCTATCCAAAAAGGACTCCAATCGGCACCCTTTCTTTGAACGTTCATCTTTTCCATCAAAAGACCGCAGAGGTTCATCGCCGCTGTCAAACCGAACAGGGCCACCAGGGTTCCTAGATCATATATGCCTGTGAGCATGGCGATCAATACTATCATCAATGAAGCGCTGACGGAATACTCGTACCATCGGTAGGGATTGCGTTCCTTTCTAAGGTTTATTACGTATTTTTTGAAGAGCACCGTAGAGATCAGAAGATGGGCGGCTGCCGATATGAATAAGAAAAGGGCAACCACAGGTCCGATGGGAACATCCGTCAGCGTTCTTACTACGGGAACGAGTGTTTCAGTGGCAGTGTCGAATTTCAAATAGGTATAACGGATCGGGAGAGTAAAATCCGTGCTCAATATCAAGACCAGTATACCTTGGAATAGGTGTACAACACCCATCATCATATTAAATTTCCGCAGTTTCTTTTCCGTTGTTTTCTTTTCCATGTGTATCCGCTCTAAGGGGAATATAGCATAACGTTTATAAATAATTATGCAACACATATATAGACCATCGTCTAATCTATCTTTCGACAGTTTTAAATATCCCCGGCTCATTGGGTTCACGATGAGTCAGCTGCAGGATAAGATCGCAGGCGAGATAACCATGGCGGAACATCATGGTGTCAACATTAAAAAGTGGAGAAGGGTGTTCAAGATTACCCAGACCAAGCTGGCGGCACACATGGATATATCCCCCTCCGTGATAAGCGATTACGAAAAGGGCCGCAGGAGTCCGGGGGTGGGATTTGTAAAGGAGATAGTCAATTCTCTTATAGATATAGATTGGAAAAGGGGGGGCGACGTGGTCAAGCGGTTTACCCCTCCGGGATATGAAGGGGTTATCAAGATGAGAGAATTTTCCACCCCTATCGATATTGAAGATTTCATAGACGCGGTTGGTGGAACGCTGTTGTATTCACCAGAGATCGAAAGGCAGTTGTTCGGTTATACTATAATAGACAGCTTGAAGGCCATACTGGCAATGAAGTCCTTTGATTACCTTAGGATATATGGATGGAGTACTGAAAGAGTACTGATATTCACAGAGGTGGAACACGGGAGATCTCCCATGGTGGCGATACGAGCCAGTCCCTTGACACCGGCGGCAGTTGCCTACGTTAAACCGAGTTCTGTCGACGAGCTTACAAAGAAGTTAGCTGAGATCGAAAGGCTGCCTTTGATCTCTATAGACCTAGAAATCGATGGGATAATAAAAAAGATGGACGAACTTTAGGATGTGATTTGATATGAAAACAGATGAAAAAGTAGGAATAAAGGCATATGCGGGTTATGTGCCCAGATATAGGATAACCCCCAAAGAGATAGGACAGGTATGGGGAAAGGATGGAGAGAGGATGGGAAAAGGTCTTAACATAATCTGTAAGTCCGTTCCCTCTCCAGACGAAGATGTGGTATCCATATCGGTACAGGCTGCAAAATGGGCACTAAAACGAGCAGGGTTAGAGGGAGAAAAGATAGGAGCCATCTATGTGGGCTCCGAATCCCACCCTTATGCGGTCAAACCTACCGCCACCATAGTGGCCGCCGCCTTGGGTGCGACTCCGTATCTCACGGCGGCGGATTACGAGTTCGCATGTAAAGCCGGCACAGCGGCCTTTCAGACGTGTATGGGGATGGTCGCCTCCGGCATGATCGAAAACGGCATGGCTATAGGTGCGGATACATCTCAGGGTGCACCGGGGGATGCTTTGGAATACTCCGCCTCGGCAGGTGGTGCAGCGTTCATAATCGGGCGTGACGATCTGCTAGCGGAGATCAATTACACAACTTCATTCACCACAGACACCCCTGACTTTTGGAGACGAGAAGGTGAAAAATATCCCTCCCACGGCGGACGATTTACAGGTAAGCCCGCCTATTACAAGCATATCTCGGGCTGCACCGAGAGGTTATTCCAAGAAACCGGTACGGAACCAAAGGATTTTGATCATGCCGTATTCCACCAACCGAATGGAAAATTCCCAATCAGCGTTGCCAAAAAACTGGGGTTCGGTATGGAGCAAATAGAGCCAGGGCTTCTCGTACCCAAAATTGGCAATACCTATTCAGGAGCGGTTCCTTTGGGATTGGCTGCAACACTGGATGTTGCGGAACCCGGGGATAGGATCATGGTAACCGCCTACGGCTCGGGGGCGGGTTCGGACAGCTTTGATATCACGGTTACCGACGGGATAGAAAAGATACGGGACGGACAGGTACCCACCGTAGAAGAGGTGATAGGTGACGAGGTATTTATCTCCTATTCCATGTATGCAAAATTCAGAGAAAAGATAGATAGAGGAGAGTGGTAATGTGAGAGACGTAGCAATAATAGGTATAGGTGAAACCCCTATAGGAGAACTTTGGAACCTGTCGTTGAGGGAGTTAGGCATAAACGCAGGACTTTCGGCCATAAAGGACGCGGGTGTCAGGGGGGAGGAGATAGAGAAAATGTACATCGGAAATATGTCCGCGGGCAGACTGATAAATCAGGAACATATTGCTCCCATGATAGCGGATTATGCGGGACTAGATGGTGTACCGTCCGTGCGTATCGAATCGGGAGGTGCATCCGGAGGGATGGCCCTGGCACAGGGATGCCTTTCCGTAGCCTCCGGAGTGGATGATATCGTGGTGGTGGGTGCCGCCGAGAAGATGACCGATGTAGGAGATCAGGAGGCAAAAAACATCCTCTCTTCCACTGCCGATTGGGAGTGGGAGTCCATCTTTGGAGCTACTTTCGATTCCCTCTACGCCATGATGGCAAGGTATCATATGATCCAACATGGTACCACTAGAGAGCAGCTTGCGGCCGTAGCCGTAAAAAACCATGCACACGGGGCTTTGAACCCTAATGCACAGTATCAGAGAGAGGTTCCTTTGAAGGTGGTTTTGAACTCGCCCATTGTTTCAGACCCCCTTACCATGTTCGACTGCGCACCTCTCTCCGACGGAGGTGCGGCGGTTGTTTTGTGTCCGGCGGAGACGGCCGAGAGTTACAACGGAGACCCGGTTAAAATACTGGGTACCGGTATGGGGTCTGACCATATGGCGGTCCACGATCGCAGGGGTATAGATACTATGAAGGCAACCACAAGTGCAGCCCAAAAGGCGTTCTCCATGGCAGATCTAAAACCAGAGGATATGGATTTCGCTGAAGTTCATGACAACTACACCATAAGTGAGATAATGGCCGTAGAGGACATGGGTTTCTTTTCAAAGGGCGACGGTGGCCCGGCGGTGGAAAGAGGTGATACCGACCTGCATTCCAAGTTACCTGTGAATACTTCGGGCGGTTTGAAGGCGAAAGGCCAACCGGTGGGTGCTGTTGGTATAAATCAGGCGGTGGAGGCCGTACTGCAGTTACGAGGCGATGCCGGTAAAAGGCAGGTGGAAGATGCCCGATATGGATTGATCCATAATATGGGCGGCACCGGTGCGAGTGCGGTGGTTCATATCCTAGGGAGGTGGAACCGATGAACATACCTCGGTTCTGGAGAGAGATACGCCAGAGATATAAGGGCATAGGTGTGGAGTGCGGTAACTGCCAACGTGTATTTTTCCCACCTAGAGAAGTATGCCCCAGCTGTAGAAGAGATAGTATCGGCAAGATAAAGGAGCGGGAGCTTTCGGGAAAGGGGAGGGTCATAACCTTTACCCAAGTCCATGAGCCCATGCCGGATTTCAAAATGATGGTACCTTATATCATGGCGATAGTTGAGATGGAAGAGGACGTTAGGATCACCGGCCCCCTTGTGGATGTAGATTACGAGGAAGTTGAAGAGGGTATGGAGGTAAACGTCTCTTTAAGACGTCTTGGGGAAGAAAGCCCCGCTGGCATAATATATTACGGGTACACCTTCGTTCCTAGGCGTTCCGTACCAAAAGATTAAATTGAATCGATATATGTCCTTAAACGGTAATCGACATGGATGTACTGCAGGCTATAGAGGAAAGAACGAGCGTTCGAAATTATACCGGAGAGCAGATAAGTAAAGAAGATATGGACGTCCTTTTAAAGACGGCCAGGGCGGCCCCGTCCGGTAAAAATCTACAACCCTGGAAGTTCATATTAGTCACAAAGAAAAGAACACTGCGGGAACTGATACCCCTATGCCATAATCAGGCATTCATCGCGGACGTGGGCGCTTTTATAATCGGCCTTACCGAGGATGAAAAATGGGCTGAAGTGGATTTGGCCATCGCTCTGGATCATCTGTCCTTAGCGGCCGTTTCCCTTGGTCTCGGGACGTGTTGGATAGGAGCATTCGATCCTGACGGTTTGAGAGACAGATTCAACGTTCCCGACAGATACAATGTGACCATCTGCATGACGGTGGGATATCCTGGAGATATCGAGGAGTCTCCGGTAAAGAAAAGCATAGACGAATTGGTCTATCTGGAAGGAAGCTTTCAGTAAGGTAGCTGTCGGTGTTCCTTTAAGAATTCCTTTTCCGCCCGATCTCGGAGTTCGATCCTGCGTATCTTACCGCTTATGGTCTTAGGCAGCTCTTCCACGAATTCGATATGTCTGGGATACTTATAGGGGGCGGTTACCTTTTTCACGTGTTCCTGCAGTTTCCTTTCCAATTTTTCGGTAGGTTCGTAGTCTTTGTTCAGTATCACGTATGCCTTCACTATCTTTCCTCTTATCTCATCTGGAGCACCGATCACTGCATTCTCCATAACCGCAGGGTGTTCTTGAAGGGCGCTCTCCACCTCGAAGGGACCGATACGATAGCCGGACGCCTTTATCACGTCATCCGCTCTACCTACGAACCAGTAATATCCATCTTCGTCTTTGTATGCCTTATCGCCGGTATAATACCAGTCTCCGTGGAAAGCTTCAGATGTTTTTTCTTTGTCCCTCCAATAGCCTAAAAATATACCCGGAGGCCTTTCAGGTTCGACCTTTACCGCTATATGCCCTTCTCCACCGATCGGGAGCATATCACCTTCGTCGTCAACCACTTCCACCACGTGTCCCGGTGTTGGTTTTCCCATGGACCCGGCCTTTACCTTCATGCACGGGTAGTTGGCCACCAGTGCCACGCACTCAGTCTGCCCATAGTAATCGTAGATCCGCAGTCCGGTATAACTCTCCCATTTATCTATAACATCCGGGTTCAACGGCTCCCCTGCGCTTAGGGTGTGCCTCAGGGATTTAAGGTCGTATTTATCCATATCAAGGTTGATCATCATCTTGTATATGGTAGGCGGAGCACAGAAAACGCTTATGTTGTGGTCCTGCAGTATCTGTAAACTTTTTTCCGCACTGAACCGACCGGTTATATTCTGCTGAACAACGGTGGTACCTACTATCCACTGCCCGAATAGCTTGCCCCAGGTGGTCTTAGCCCAGCCGTTATCAGCTATGGCCCATATGGTATCTTCCTGTCTGAGGTCCTGAACAAATCTGGCGGTGACGGTGTGCCCTATAGGATATGCGTGGGAATGCAGGACCATCTTAGGGAGCGACGTAGTTCCCGATGTGAAATAAATCATCATGGGATCGCTGCTTTTTGTTTTTTCCAGGAGATCCCGGTCCAGCTCCGGAGAGGCGGCTTCCATCATCCCTTCGTAATATGTCCAATCATTTTTATTCCCGCCAACCAGAATAAAATTGGTAAGTGACGGTAGGTCGTCCCTTACCTGGTCTACTTTACCGTAATTTTCACCGTCGGTAACGATTATGCAGGCCTCAGATTTTTTAACCCTGTACCGAATATCCTTGGGAACGGACAGATTAGGCGTAGGTATCGGTATCACGCCCAGCTTGATCATGCCCAATACCGCTACGTACCACTCAGGTATACGGTGAACAAGGATCATGGCCCTATCACCCTTTTTCACACCCATATCCAACAAACCGTTAGCGAACCGGTTGGAGAGTTCTTTTAAATCTAAAAAACTGTGCCTTTGGATATTTTTTCCCGCGTCGTCGATGGATATCAAGGCGGTCTTGTACGGATTGAGTTTTGCATGCTTATCTACCTCATCAAAGGAAAAGTTGTAGTATTCCGGTACATCCCACGTAAAATTTTTTCTGGTTTCTTCATAATCGTTCATGTTGTGTTCCAGGATCATACGAATCAATCCGCTGGAAAGAAAGCCGGTAAAAATACTTTTCCCACATCTACCGGTCAAACGTAAAAGTGTGTCAAGACCTGTGGCGTTGGTTTTATATACTAGAAAACTCATTCATATCTCTATGGTGATTTCTCGCCCCAAACTAGCCGTAATGGTTATTGGCGTTATTCTTGTGATAGGTTACAGTGGTGCGGTTCTCTATTTGGGACCCCGGGGTAAAGGAGAGTTTAACATCGGTGAGATCGATATGGGCAACCCATGGTTACTCCATATAACTAGAGATAACCGGGAAAGAGATCAGATGCGAGATGAACCTACATATACCCTAAACGTGTCCGGATTGAATCATCTCAACGTGACCATATGGGGCGCCGGTGGTGGTGGGGCTTTGACCGATGATATAGACGATAGAGGAGACGGCGGCGACGGAGGATACATCCGTGCACTCATAAATGTTACCGAGTTTAATGAGATCGAAGTATGGATCGGTGAAGGAGGTGGAGCCGGAAGTGATGGCGCAGGCGGTGCCGGTGGATGGGGGCGCTCTTCCGGAGGAAGTTCACCATCGTTTGAAAACAGACAACCCGCCGGAGGCGGCGGTGGTTCCACTGAGATCGTAGCCGAAGACGGTACCGTTCTGGCTGTAGCCGGTGGCGGAGGCGGCGGTGCGGTATATGTTTACGTTCCTCCCGACTGCTGCATACCGGAGGGGCATTACTCGGTAGGCGGTGGTGGCGGCGGTCCAGGTGGTGAAGGGGGCGAGGCCGGGGAAACGAGTTGGATATATCCGGGAGAAGATGCCGAGGGTATGGACAGGCCCGAGGGCGAAAAGGTTGGAGGTGCTGGAGGAGATTCAATAGGACATAATAATGCAGATGACGGAGAAAACGCTAGTTACTACTTGAACACTACCTATGCTTTGGATATAAACTCTGGAGAAGAAAGCGGTGGACTGGGAGGAGTCGGTACTCAGGACGGCGAAGATGCCAGGGTTACGATAATCAACGAGGAGACCGGAGATCCTTTTCTCCTGCATGACTGGTATCTAGCTCCCCGTGAGATAGATGCCGGCGAAACGGTGACCATCGAGGGAAACGTGACCAATCTGGACGGCGAAGAGCGTAGTGTTTACGCCGACCTGTTCATCGATGAGGAACTGGTGGACCAAGAACATCTGACCCTGGATTATGGTGAAACCACTACCGTAACGTTCCTGTACAACGACGCTATTGAGATGGCCACATACGATGTTAGGGTGGAACTGCGGGATTATAACGATTCTTGGGGAGGGGTTTTCGATGTTTTTACAATAGGTGATTTCGAGGTAAACGCAAACGACATCACCGCCGGTGAACGGCCTTTTATAGAGATATTTAACGCCATAGACGATGAAGATGTCCCTCTTAACGACTTGTACCGTACTACTATATCGATAAACGGGGTTTCGGTCGATGAATATCTGGAGTACATAAACGGAAGCGCTGAATACGAATGGGATGTGATCACTACGGCTGATGTGTACACCGCCAACGTGACCTTGGGAAGCATCAGCAGGAGCGATACATTCTTGGTGGAACCGGATGAGTTTATTTCTGTTGCGGTCACGCCCGAGGAAGCGACTATACAAATACATGAAAATGTGAGTTACCATGCCATGATTTTAGACCAATACGATAATGAGTTCGATGTTACTTACGAGACGAATTGGTCGATAGAAGAAGGCGCTGGTGGAGAATGGGATGATAACGTGTACCATCCCAATTCCTCGGGAACGTGGGAGGTAACAGGTGAATATATGGGGATGACGGATACGGTGAACCTGACGGTTCTCGATCCAGGAGAGGTGGCCTATATCGTGGTTACCCCCTCTAATTCTACAGTATCCGCCGGGAATACTCAGGTATATACCGCTACAGCTTACAATCAGTTCGATGAAGAAATAGGAAACGTGAGCCAAGATACAAACTGGTCGATCGACCCGGGTGCCGGCGGCAGCTGGGATGCTAATGTATATATGGCGGAGTTTGTAGGTAAGTGGACGGTTAACGGTTCTTACCTAGGGCTTACGGATCAAGGTACCCTCGACGTAGAGCCAGGTGAGGAAGATCACATAGAGCTCACGCCGGTGGATGAAACCATATCCGCCGGAGGGTCTCAAGCTTATAACTCCACCGCCTTCGATGAATTCGGGAACCCCATAGGAGATGTCACCAATGAAACCCAATGGTCCATAGATGCAGATGCCGGAGGGAGCTGGGAAGATAACGTTTATACCTCCAAAGTATCGGGTACATGGACGGTGACCGGCGATTACGACGGTGCCCTAGGGACTGCAGACCTAACAGTCTCTCCCGGAGCACCGTACAGTTTGGACATTGGGCCTAAGAATTCAGTCCTGATCACAGGGGATACGGAAAGGTACACAGCCGTAGCCTTCGATGAATTCGAAAATCAGATAGGAGATGTTACCAATGAAACCCAATGGTCCATAGACGGAGGTGCCGGGGGGAGCTGGGAAGATAATGTATACGCATCGGAGTTCGCAGGAGCATGGACGGTGACCGGTGAGTTTCAGGAGGTGATAGGGACTACAGGAGTGTACGTCCTTAATCCCGTAGACGTTCCTTACATAGAGATCACACCCCAGGATTCTACCATACCTGCCGGTAATACTCAGGCATATACCGCAGTGGCCTACGATAATTTTGGTAATGAAATAAGAGAGGTTACCGGAGAAACAGATTGGTCCGTCGATCCGGAAGCAGGTGGAGATTGGGATGATAACGTATATACCTCGGAATTCGCGGGTACATGGAATGTGACCGGAGATTACTATGGATCGGAAGATCATGCTGAACTAAACGTAGAAACCTTGGTTTCCGTGGACCATATAATGATATCACCGGCGGAAGCGGCCGTTACCGCCGGCGATGAGATTACTTATACCTCCGCAGCCTATGACGAGTTCGGCAACGAAATAGCCGATATTACCCATGACACATCCTGGTCAGTTCATGAGGATGCCGGAGGAGAATGGGATGATAACGTTTATACTTCTGAGTTCGCTGGTACATGGACGGTGATCGGTGATTATTCAGGGATGACCGACGAAGCGATTTTGAACGTGACCGTAGACCCCACCGATATGAGCTCCATCGAGATATCTCCGTCGGATTCGACTCTCTCCTCAGGCAACTCGGAAGCTTATACGGCCGTAGCTTATGATGAGTTCGGGAATGAGATAGACGATGTCACAGGAGAGACAGATTGGTCCGTAGATACGGAAGCTGGCGGATACTGGAGTGATAACGTATATACTTCTGAGTTCGCTGGTACATGGACGGTGACCGGTATCTATGAGGATATAACGGCTGAAGCGGCGCTGACGGTGGTATCTGGGAGTGTCCATACAGTGATCATCTCACCTTCCGAAGATTGGAACGTGACCGCCGGTGAGGACTTTGAGTTCGATGCGGAAGCCCGCGATGAATACGGCAACTTGATAACGGATACCGCAGCCGACTTTACGTGGAGCGGTGCTGAAAGCGGTGTGTTTAACGAGGAAATAGCCGGTATTTATAACGTAACCGCTTCCTATGGAACAGTTACTTCGTCCGCTACTGCGGTCACTGTCGTACCTGCAGGTGTACACACCGTAGAGATATCTCCCGATACGGAACAGACGATATTACCTGGAGAAACCATTCAGTTCTTTGGTGAGGCTTACGACGAATTCGGCAACCTGATCACCGACGATGTCGGAGACTTCGCGTGGACCAATGCGGATGCAGGGTTGTTCTATGGAAACGAGACAGGAGAGTACGAGGTTACCGCTACTTATGAAAATATCACGTCGGAGTTATCACGTGTTATCGTGGAAGACCCTCTACCTTACTTCATGGTGGACATCGTAGAATACGACAAAGAAAAGCTAGAAGGCAGTGAGGTTATCGTGCGTTATACCATTGAAAATACAGGGGATATAGAAGGTGCGCAGGATATAGTATTCAGCGTTGACGGCGTACAAACCGATGTTCATACAGACCTAATCCTCGGAACCGATGATGAACATATTGGTACGTTTAGATGGATCGGTGAGGGAAAAGGGAATCATACAATTGAGGTCGCCAGCTACGATACCAGCGATTTTGTGAACGTGACTATTTTAGAAAATGATACCCCGAATGGTGAAACCGACGGAACGGACGTACTCAAAAGCCACTGGTGGCTGATACTGCTGCTCCTTATAGTCATCATAATTATCATTTTGGTACTTAAGAGAAGCGAGCCCGAGGAGGAAGAAGAGCTTCCGGAGATCAAAGAAGACTTTGGTGATGAATGGGATGATGACGAGCTCGAAGAAGAGTACTTGGACGATGAGCTCGAAGAGTCATCAGAAGAGGAGGAGTACTTGGATGACGAGCTCGAAGAGTCATCAGAAGAGGAGGAGTACTTGGATGACGAGTTCGAAGAGTCATCAGAAGAGGAGGAGTACTTGGACGACGAGTTCGAAGAGTCATCAGAAGAGGAGGAGTACTTGGATGACGAGTTCGAAGAGCTATTGGGAGAGGAGGAAGAAGAGCAGCCTTTATTCCCGGAGCTGGAGGATATCTGATATTTTCTCGGCGATCAATCATATTATACCTAATCGACGACCAAAAACATTATGAACGGATAAGGTATTGGGCGTAATCTCAAAGAGGTGTCTTGAAAGTGTCGGAAACAAAGCGGAAGGGCTTGGTCCAGGTTTATACCGGTAACGGTAAGGGAAAGACAACCGCATCCCTTGGTCAAGTACTGCGTGCGGTAGGTAAAGGCCATAAAGTTCTCATAATTCAGTTCATGAAGGGGAAAATAGAATACGGAGAGCTGACCGGTGTCGACCACTTACCCGGAGCGGAGATCGAACAGTACGGCCGGCCCGACTTTGTAGATAAAAAGAATCCCGCTAAGATAGACATCGACCTGGCGGTACAGGGATTTCAAAGAGCAAAAAACGTTATTTCATCCGGCGACTATGACATGGTAGTATTGGACGAGATGAATATCGCCTTGGATTACAAACTATTGGATGAAGATGAAGTGATTGAAGCTATAAAAAATAGACCAGAACACGTTGAGGTCGTTCTTACCGGCCGTTATGCATCGCCAGCTTTAATCGACCTGGCGGACCTGGTCACCGTGATGTGTGAAGTAAAACATCCCTATATGGTAGGGATAGAAGCAAGAGAAGGTATAGAATTTTGAGGGGTAATCAAAATGGAAGATAAACAAAAGATAGCTGAGGAAAAGACGAAGTGGGAAAAAGAGTGCTTGAAACCCGTCATCGAAAGATGGCCCGAGAGGAAGGAAGAGTTTATTACCACCTCTTCGGAAGTCATAGACCGGCTGTATACACCCAATGATCCAAAAGAATGGGATTATCTAAATAAATTAGGATTCCCAGGCAGTTATCCGTTCACTCGGGGGGTTCAACCAACCATGTACAGAGGTAGATTATGGACCATGAGGCAGTTCGCCGGGTTTGGCACCGCTGAGGAAACGAACGCACGTTTCAAGTACTTGCTGGACCACGGAGAAACAGGCCTTTCCACGGCTTTCGATTATCCCACGTTGTACGGTTACGACACGGATCATCCCAAGGCTAGGGGAGAGTTCGGGAAGTGCGGTGTTGCCATCTCATCGCTGAAAGACATGGAGATACTCTTCGATGGTATAGATCCTGAAAAAGTCAGCACCTCCATGACCATAAATGGTCCGGCATCCGTTTTATGGGCATTCTACATCGCTATGGCTGAGAAAAAGGGAGTGCCGTTGGAAAAACTCAGAGGTACTATCCAGAACGATATATTAAAAGAATACATCGCACAGAAATCGTTTATATTCCCACCGAAACCCTCTATGCGGTTGATAGTGGATACCTTTGAGTATGGTTCCAAGTATCTTCCCAACTGGAACACTATATCCATATCCGGGTATCACATACGTGAAGCCGGCTCTACGGCGATCCAGGAGCTTGCCTTTACATTAGCCGATGGATTGGAATACGTTAAAGCGGGCATGGAGCGTGGTTTGGATATCGATAAATTTGCTCCAAGACTTTCATTCTTCTTCAACGCTCACAACGATTTCTTCGAAGAGATAGCTAAGTACAGGGCCGCCAGAAGGATATGGGCAAGGGAGATGAAGGAAACCTTCGGTGCAAAGAAACCCCGTTCATGGCTCTTGAGATTCCACACCCAGACCGCAGGATGTGCCCTTACCGCTCAACAACCTGAAGTGAACCTCGTTAGGGTTGCGATACAGGCTTTAGCTGCGGTGATGGGGGGTACCCAGTCTCTTCACACTAATTCCATGGACGAGGCCCTGGCCCTTCCTTCGGAAAAGGCGGTAAGGCTGGCATTGAGAACCCAGCAGGTCATCGCCCATGAAAGCGGCGTGGTAAACACCGTTGACCCCTTGGGCGGGTCTTATCACGTTGAATGGCTAACTGATTATATGGAAGAAGAGACCTACAAATACTTCGATAAAATTGATAGTTTGGGCGGGGTGATCCCGGCCGTAAAGAAAGGGTATCTGCAGAAAGAGATCGCCGATGCGTCATCAAAATATCAGCGTGAGATCGACGACAAGAAACGGTTTATAGTCGGTGTTAATGAATTTGAACTGGATGAGCCATTGGAGATCCCCCTCTTAGAGATGGATCCGGAAGGAGAACGCAGACAGATAGAAAGGTTGAAAAAATTGAGACAGAACCGGGATAACACAAAGGTAAACAGCACATTAGAAAACCTGAGAAAGGCGGCGGAAGGTGATGAGAACACCATGCCGGCAATACTTGAATGTGCTAAGGCCTATGCTACCCTGGGAGAAATAACCGGTGTCTTCAGAGAGACTTTCGGAGAATACGACGATCCTATAGTATTTTGATGGATCAATCCAAAATGGATTCGAGGAATTCTTCAGCAGCGGCGTAGTGATCTAGCTCGTAATCTAATATCCTATCGACCAACCTGTCTAGTTTATCTTCTTTACAGGAATCCAGGATATATAAAAATATATTTTCACGAATGATCTCTATCAGGTTCATCTTTACCCTTTCCCTCATCCGTTCGTTTAGGTTTCCGGTTTCTTTAAGATGTTCCATATGAGATGTGACGGCTTTCACCACTTCTTCTACACCTTCGTTTGTCTTGGCGGTGGTCTGTATTATAGGAGGTCTCCACCCCGAGTTCTCAGGGTTCATGTCGAGCATAGTATCAAGCTCTCTAGCGGTTTCCTCAGCACCGCCTATATCCGCCTTGTTGACCACGAAAACGTCACCTATCTCCAGGATGCCCGCCTTTATAGCCTGGATATCATCACCGAGTCCGGGTACTTCAACTATGATGGTAGTATGGGCGGTTCGGACCACTTCCACCTCCGACTGCCCCGCGCCCACCGTTTCCACAAGGATGACGTCTTTTCCAAAGGCGTCCAATATCTTTACCAAGTCTCCCGTCTTTGACGCAAGGCCTCCAAGATGACCTCTGGTACCCATGCTCCTTATGAACACATTTTTGTTAAGTACGACATCGCTCATGCGTATCCTATCTCCCAAAAGAGCACCCCCGGTGAAAGGTGACGTAGGGTCCACAGCTATTATACCAACTTTTTTGCCTAGGTCTGAATACATCACAGCAAGTTTATCAACGATGGTACTCTTGCCTGATCCGGGTGGACCGGTTATGCCGATTATATGGGCGTTACCTGTATGCGGGTGTAGCTCGGAAAGGGCCTTTTTTACCTCCTTATCCTCATTTTCCGTCATCGTCATCAGGCGTGCAACCGCCCGCCTATCTCCAGATAGTATGCTGGAAACAATATTCATCAGGGGGGCCACCTCATTCCTTCACTTTATTTTTGATGTATTCCACGATCTCGTCCGTAGGAGTGCCGGGGCCGAAGACTTTGCTGAGACCGAGTTCTTTTAACTCCTCGGCATCCCGGTCGGGAATTATACCACCACCAGTGACGATGATATCATCCGCGTTGTTTTCTTTGAGGAGCTTGATAACGTCGGGAAAAAGTGTCATATGTGCTCCGGAGAGTGAGGATAGGCCGATAACATCGACGTCCTCCTGGATCGCCGCTTCCACTATGCTTTCAGGTGATTGATGTAAACCCGTATAGATCACCTCCATACCTGCATCTCTCAGTGCTCGAGCGACTACCTTTGCACCCCTGTCGTGGCCGTCTAATCCCGGTTTAGCTACAAGAACTCTTATCTTTCGATCCATGTTTAACACACCTTTCTAATCAATCAAAGAGGGATTGCGGATATAAAATATTCGGTGAGGAGTCAACATTCTCAAAGCATGTCGCTCAGTATGGCCGATATCTCGTGGGGCATACGAGCCACTGACACCCCTGCATCTTCAAAAGCCTCCATCTTGGAGCTTGCGGTACCGGTGCCGCTCTCGGACACGATAGCACCGGCGTGTCCCATCTGCTTGCCCTTGGGTGCGGTCCTGCCGGCCACATAGGCTACAGCAGGTTTGTTGAAGTTGTTCTTGATGAATTTAGCCGCCTTTTCCTCCGCACTTCCTCCTATCTCTCCTACAAGGACAACTGCTTCAGTCTTCTCGTCGCAGGCGAACTTCTCCAAAACATCGATAAAATTGAGTCCCACTATGGGATCGCCCCCCAGTCCGATGGCGGTGCTCTGCCCGTATCCCTGGGATGTCAGGGAGTTAACTATCTCATAGGTTAGGGTCCCGCTACGGGAGACCAGTCCGACGTTCCCGGGTTTGAATATATGATTCGGCATTATACCCAGTTTGGTTTCTCCCGGAGTGATTATCCCGGGTGTATTGGGACCTATTATGGTGGTCCCCTCTATTTCCGCCAATTTCATTATCTTGGTGGAATCATGGACCGGGACACCTTCGGTTATTATCACCACAGGGTCCATATCTGCCGCTACGGCTTCCATCGCCGCATCTTTGGTGAATCCTGCTGGAACGAATATGATAGATGCATCGGCTCCGGTTTCTTCTTTCGCTCTTTCAACGGTGTTGTAAACCGGTATGTCGTTAACCGTTTCTCCCCCCTTCCCCGGAGTCACTCCTGCTGCTATATTCGACCCGTAGTCCTTCATCATGGCGCTGTGAAACTCGCCCTGCGTTCCCGTTATACCCTGAACAATAATTTTTGTATTTTTTCCTACGATTATGCCCATGTTCCCGATGAATGACTTCCCGTTATTAAAATCTTCGATTGTGGTAAAATCAATATCCAAAGTGCCATACATTTGCCCGTTAACTTTATATATTGGGGGTGAAATAGAGCGGATATGAGGGAAATTGGTACTAAAATGATGGCGATAATAATCGGGCTGGCCATCTTTGCTAGTTGCATTAGCGCAGTTGATCAAACGGAAGATGGTCATGAGAGCACCCTATACATGCAGGGAAACGAAATATTGGATTGGTACGACCTGGATAATATACGGAATAACATGAGCGGGAACTTCGTGCTCATGAACGATCTGGATGAAAATACCCCAGGCTATGACGATGTCGCGGGCCCGGGTGCAAACGCAGGTGCTGGTTGGGACCCCATCGGAAACTACGATCCAGCAGACCCCTTCGAGGGGACCTTTGATGGCCAGGGTTATGAGATAAAAGATCTGTACATAAACAGGGGAGATGAATTTGTTGTAGGTTTATTCGCAAAGATCGACGGAGGTGCTGTAATCATGAACGTTGGTTTGGTCGACGTTGATATAACAGGAGATGCTGCTACAGCACCTTTGGTTGGGATCACTCGTGAAGGTACGGAGGTAATACAATCTTATGTTAAAGGTGGGTCCGTTACAGGCGTTGGGAATATTGAAGATTATACGATTTCAGGTCTTGTAGCCCAAAACGATGCAACTATAACCGACTGCTACACATCAGTTAACATATATGCCGCAGATCTGACTCAAATAGGTGGTTTAGTAGGAGCAAATAATGGAGGAACCATAAGAAACTCTTACGCTGTTGGTGAAGTAAATGGAGGAGAAACCACAGGAGGCCTTGTTGGAATCAATACTGGTGGATTGGGTCAGCCGAACGCCTACATATATGATTCTTTTTCTGATGAAGAGATCACTGGAATTTCAAACCCAATAGGAGATGACAGCGGTACTTCAGAGAACGTTCATGCATATCCCACTTCGACGATGCAGTCTTATGATACTTATGAGTCTCATTGGGACATAGCTACCATTGAAAATTGGGACGGCGAGACGTGGTTCATAGAGGATGGAGTAGATTATCCGAAGCTTTTCTATCAAATGCAGGATCCAACACTTACAATAAACGTGGAGGGAAACGGGACTACCGACCCGGAACCAGGTACGCACACCTATGAATGGGGCGAATCTGTCACAATTACGGCGATGCCTGATGCGGGATACCGTTTCAATAACTGGTTGGGGGACTATCCCGATTCAATCGATAACGTGGATAAATACAATCCTGAGATAACCGTCGTCGTAGAAGGCCTAAAAGAGATATCCGCTTATTTCGTCGAGGAAGAAACAAAGGTACGTGTGGTTGAAAGCCAGAGGGGATGGGACCATGAGACGGAAACACACAACAATACCGATATAGAAGACGGGAGTTTATTCCTGGAACCTTCGTTCTTTGTAGAGGATTTCGAGGGTGTGGGTATCGGGGAAATACCGGAAGGCTGGAACCGTACCCATGAGGACTGGAGCGTTCAGGACACCAGCGAGGCAGGTGGTATCGTACCGGAACTAGCCTTGGTACCTATAGAGAACAGCGGGTCCTATCAAACCAGAATACGCACACATGCGGTGAATACATCCGGACAGACTGAACTTGAATTCAGCTTCAAACATTATGCCGACAACTCCGGTATGTTCAACTCGGACTTCATCGTTGAGACCTCCACAGACGGTGAAACATGGACCGAAGTGTGGTCACAATCCACCAGCGATGGTATCGGTCCGGAAGAACTGAGTTTATCTTTGAATACGGACCACGGCGTAGGCTCCGAGATACTTTATATCTCGTGGTTCTTTGACGGAGGAAGGCCCGGACTGGAAGCATGGTACATCGATGATATCGTTTTGGGCCCCTTTGAGGGCGAGAGAGAGGGTACCTGGTACTCCCTCACATGGGACACCGAGCTCGAGGGTTCGGAAATAAAAAATCTCGAGGTAGAGACAGCTATAGAAGAAGGGCAGGATATCTTTGTCAGTATCGGCGTCGATACCACCGATAACGGTGAGATCGATTCCTGGAGCGATTGGCAGGAACTACAAGACGGTGTCAATGACTTGGAAGGAGATGCATTCGGACTATCCTCAGGATACAGATACGAGGTAGAATATAGGATCGAAGCCGAACACGGCATCCCCCGGGTTCTTGGATACCGCCTTGAAGTGATGGAGGATATATTCACGGTAGATGTAGAAGACATCACCGCGGGTGAGCAGCCCTACATAGAGATATCAGAGGCTGTAGATGAGCATGATGACCCGTTAGAAGGGGACCACAATGTTACGGTCACTATCCATGGAGAATCGGTAATTGTGGGTCTGACATTTACCGCAGGTGAGGCGAACTATACCTGGGATCCCATGGAGACCTCTGGAGAGCACGTGGCTTCTGTCACCATCTATGAGATAACCGCAAAGGATACGTTCCAGGTTTTCACCGCGGACGCTGGTTCCTTTGAGGTCTATGTGGATGATATAACCGCGGGCGAGCACCCAGTCATAGAAGTATCCAATGCTGAAGACGAGTTCGAGAATCCCCTAGAAGGTGTATACACCGCCGGGATTTCAATCGATGGAGATTCGATAATCACCGAACTGATGTTCAGCGAAGGCAACGCCACGCACACATGGGATGAAATGAACATCACAGGCGAATACGAAGCAGTTGTGGATATAGACGGTATTGATGAAAACCATGCGTTCCAGGTATTCTCAGGCGATGCCGACCTATTCCATGTATCCGTAGATGATATAACTGCGGGTGAGCAGCCCTTCATAGAGATATTCGATGCCGAGGACGAATTCGGGAACATCTTGGAGGGAATTTATAACGTAACTATCGCTATAAACGGAGATCCAGTAACGGTGGAGCTTGAATTTAGCGGAGGAGATGTGGAATACGATTATCAGCAAATGACAATTGCAGGAGAATATACCGCTGTAGTTACCATAGACGGGACGATAGAATCTGATGATTTCTCTGTATTCCCTGAGGATGTGGATGAAGTGATAATCACACCTGCTCCCGAAGCAGAGGTCGAGGCAGGCGCTGATCTTTATTTCACCGCCGAGGCACTGGATGAGTACGGCAACTTAATCACCGATAACACTACGGACTTCGTATGGATCAATGCGACAGAGGGAGTATTCAACAAGGAGACTATCGGAGAGTATGAGGTAAATGCCACCTACGAAGGCGTTACCTCCAATACGACCACGATCACGGTCGTTTCCGCCGGCGCCCATGATTTCCAGGTATCCGTAGATGATATTACCGCAGGTGAGCGTCCGTTGATAAACATAACAGATGCCGAGGATGAATTCGGGAATGTTTTAAATGGGACTTACAGTGCAGCCATAGCTGTAAACGGAGACCTGGTAACGGTGGATATCGAATTCAATGAAGGAGATGCTGAACATGAATACGATCAGATGACCACCGCCGGAGAATATACCGCTGACATCACTATCGACGAAGTACTCAGATCCGATAACTTTACTATATATGTCGGAAGCCTGGACCATGTATTGATAACCCCTGAAACCACTACGATCACCGCAGGTGAAACACAGACTTATACCGCTGTAGCTTACGACGAATTCGGTAACGAGATAGAGGATGTTACCGCAGATACTGCCTGGTCCATACACGAGGACGCCGGCGGCAGTTGGGATAACAATACTTATACGTCTCAGTTCGCAGGTACATGGACGGTTTACGGTACTTATGAAGAGGTAGTGTATGAGGCTGAGTTGACCGTGATTCCCGGAGATGCCCATACCGTCGAGATATCGCCGGATACCGAGCAAACCGTAGAGGCCGGAGAGACGTTGGATTTCTCTGCGGCAGCATATGACGAGTATGGTAACTTGATAACCGATGATGATTTTTACTTCATATGGAGCGGTGCGGATGTATCGGGCATGTTCCTTGAAACGGAGGTCGGTACTTACGACGTGTCAGCCACCTATGGTGGAGTTACATCCACCGCAGTTATGGTCACGGTGGTCCCCGGAGATGCCCATACCGTCGAGATATCACCGGATACCGAGCAAACCGTAGAGGCCGGAGAATCCATGAATTTCTCTGCGGCGGCATATGACGAGTATGGTAACTTGATAACCGATGATGATTCGAACTTTACATGGAGCGGTGCGGATGTATCGGGCATGTTCCTTGAAACGGAGGTCGGTACTTACGACGTGTCAGCTACCTATGACGGAATTACATCCACCGCAGTTACGGTCACGGTAGTTCCCGGAGATGCCCATACCGTGGAGATATCACCGGATACCGAGCAAACCGTAGAGGCCGGAGAGACATTGGATTTCTCTGCGGCGGCATATGACGAGTATGGTAACTTGATAACCGATGATGATTCGGACTTCACATGGAGCGGTGCGGATGTATCGGGCATGTTCCTTGAAACGGAGGTCGGTACTTACGACGTAACAGCCACCTATGACGGAGTTACGTCTACCGCAGTTACGGTCACGGTAGTTCCCGGAGCCGCCTATGAGGTCGAGATATCACCGGATACCGAGCAAACCGCAGAGGCCGGAGAGACGTTGGAGTTCTCTGCGGCGGCATATGACGAATTCGCTAACCTGATCACTGACGATGCTGCGGACTTTACATGGAGCGGTGCAGATGCATCGGGTATGTTCCTTGAAACAGTGGTCGGTACTTACGACGTAACAGCCGCCTATGACGGAGTTACGTCCACCGCAGTTACGGTCACGGTGATTCCCGGA
>JAWOAU010000067.1:0-21076 GCA_046498385.1 Thermoplasmata archaeon
CACGGTCGCGTGCCTCCAGCGGAACAACTCACCTACGGCATCGGCGTTAGCGTCGGTGAGGCAATTGTCGGGCACATTGGAACACCCCAAAGACTCGACTACACGGCCATCGGGCCCAGTGTCAATCTGGCCAACGGTCTGCAGTCTGCAGCTAGACCAGGTCAGATTCTCATTACTCCCGAGGTCTACGAAAGGACCCGGGAGCACGTGATTGCCCGCCCCCTCGTTCTCCAGGAGTTACCGGGGCCAGAAGGGCCCATACGAGCATACGAGCTCCTTACCCTCTCGTGACATTCATCGGAACCGTCTATACATGGACCCAATCACCCACGATGAAGTCATGAAGGTGGTAATAGGGATACCCTACTTCATGGGTTTGAAGTATCTAACTTACATATCACAGATGGAGGATAATCTAGAAGTAGATATGGATAAACTAGGTGGTACATCATACAGATTTTTGAAGGTGTTCTCTCAGTCCATTCTACACGATTCTCCATCTTTCATTGATGAGATACTGGACCTCTCTCAGGATCAAATAAAACGGTTTATGGATTTTTTAGAAGCTGACCATCTTGATACGGCACGGTTGAAGAAGGAGAACAAGGAGGATATCGATGATAGCTATGTATTGTTCAACGAGGTAAACGGATGATATTAGCTTTATAGATGCCACCACCGTTATTATCTAAAGAGGTAATTCTTTCTAAATGGAACCTCGGTAGACATGTTCACCTACCCAAGGTTATATATATCGGTGGTTTTCATCAAGGTAATCGTGATAGTTATGCCCTGTCAGATGGAAACAAAAAGGGTCGTGATGCCCTGCCAATATCTGTTGCCCCGCAACATGATGAAATAGACGAGCATTTAGAGGTATTTAGAAATCTGTTTTTAAAGGCATTAAACGATAACCAGATATTTCTGTTAGATCATATAAACGGTGAACGGAAATCGTTGAACTCGCTGCTTAATTATTTGTGTGATAAACACGATAAACCTATGTCAACGCTTAAACTAAATGCCCGAATACTAAAGAACCTAGAACTGATAGATTATGGGAGTAAAAACAATCCCAGACCCGTGGAGCTGACCAACGGTGGAGAGTTCATACGTACTATTATACGCTGTAAGGACGATGAGGTGAGTTAAATGATAAATGTGATTGAAGAGAAAAAGGCACTCAACGTAGGATACTCTGGTGGCGATACAAGTCAATTTAGTATGCGCCTCTATGATGAATTTAGGGAGCAAAAGGAGTCGTGTTCGATCATTGAAAATTTCGAAGTTTTAAAATATGTAGAAACCTTCATGTATCCTCTAAGTGGTGGTTCTATTGGATGAAATCGAGAACCTAAGGAGGCAAATAGATCATATCGATTACGAGATAATCGATCTGCTTGATAGAAGGATAGCCATAGCTGAGAAGATCGGTGATTTAAAGGCCGAGACAGGTATTGAAGTGGAAGATGAAGAAAGAGAAGAAATAGTTTTAACCCGAGCTGGTGAGTATCGGAGGGTATTCAACAGTATCATATACCAAGCTAAGAAAGCGGAATCTAGGTTGATCGACGACCGTTGCTGTGAACTTGTTGAGAACAAGCGGCGTTCGGACCGTGATATCATGGATCCGGATCGAAGATTTTGAGGTTGAAATGAATGTAAAAACCATAAAAACAAAGGAGGGAGACAGCATTGTATATCTAAATGAAGTACTGTCCAATCTTCCTCATTATGTTCCAGATAAAAGAAGTATAATCATAGCAGATAAGACCGTTAAGGAATTGTATGAGAGATCCTTTCCAGATTTTGAAATAGTGGAGATCCATGCCAATGAAAGGATGAAGACTTTGGATACGGTTGAGAGTATTTACGAGATATTCCTTGACGCGGAGATAGACCGACATTGTCGTGTGATTGGTATAGGAGGAGGGATTACTTGTGATATAGCCGGTTTCGTAGCCTCTACATACATGAGAGGGCTACCTTTTTCGTTTGTACCCACAACCCTTTTGGCACAGGTTGACGCAGCTATAGGTGGTAAAAACGGTGTAAACTATCGTAGATACAAGAATATGATCGGTACCATCAACCAACCGGATTTTGTATTGGTGGATTACGAATTCCTTAAAACACTGCCTTTAAGGGAAATCAAGAACGGATTATCTGAGCTTATTAAAACCGCCATAATAGGCAGTGAGAATTTGTTCGATCATCTAGAAAATAACATTGATTCAATCCTAGCTTTGGATAAAAAGGTCGTACATCGGGCGGTTAGTGAAGCGGCGAGAATAAAATTGCAGATAGTCTCCAAGGACGAGTTCGAAGCAGATGAACGAAGAAAACTCAACTTCGGTCATACCTTCGGGCATGCAATAGAAGCAAACTTATCGTTCTCCCATGGCGAGGCGGTTAGTATCGGTATGGACATAGCGGTAGATATGTCCGTAGATAGAGGAATGCTTAGGAACGACCAAGGAGAACGTATAAAACGACTTATATCGGACTATGGCCTCCGTCAACGAACAGATATCAAAACCGAATCCATTTTCGAAGCTATGAGAAAGGATAAAAAACGGTCCGGTAAGAATGTAAAATTTGTATTGTTGAATGAAATAGGCTCTGCAGAGATAGTCGATATCCCTCTGTTAGAGTTAAAATCGGTGAATATATGATAACTGAACGCATACGACAAGTAAAACTTCATGATATACGCAAGCTGTTTGAAATGGCCGATGATAGTACTATCAATCTTGGCCAAGGGCAACCTGATTTCCAGCCTCCTACAGATGTGATCGATGAAGTACATAGGGCAATGCGAGCAGGTAACAACATGTACGGCTCCCATTTCGGTTTGACCGAGTTGAGAAAAGAGATCGCCAGTGTTTACTCTCCTCTCAAAACCGATATTACCAAGGATAACGTACTCATAACAGTGGGAGCTACACAAGGACTTAGAATAACCCTAGAGAGTTTCGTGGACATCGGTGACGAGGTTCTATATCCAGATCCGGGTTTTGTACTTTTTTCACCACATATAGAACTCGCCCGCGGTAGACCTGTTAGCTATCCCATAAAAAAGGATAGCGAATTCGTTCCCGATATAGATGATCTAGAACTGTGCAGGACGGATAAGACCAAGGCATTGATTGTTAACTCACCATCGAATCCTACCGGAGGGGTGATACCTGAAAGTAGAGTGAAAGAGATAGTTGAGTGGGCCCAGGAACACGACATACTGATAATATCGGATGAAGTTTATGATAAGTTCGTGTACCGAGGTAAACATGTGTCTTTCCTCCGTGATTATGATAATGTGGTAATGGTGAACTCCTTCTCTAAATCCTTCGCAATGACGGGATGGCGTTTGGGGTTTATGATAACCAGAGACGATTGGATCCAGAAACTGGGAAGTATACACTCCTACAATATTGCTTGCCCGATCAATCCCATACAGCATGCGGTTCTATATGCACTTAGGGAGAAAACCGATTTTGTTGATGAGATGATTTCCACATTCAAAGAGCGAAAAAAGCTCATGATCGATGGATTGAACGATATCACTGGGTTCGATTGCATTACTCCCAAAGGTGCTTTCTATGTCTTTCCATCATATGATTTTGATATACCCTCGAGGCAGCTGGCTTTAAAGCTGTTGAAAGAAGGGGTACTGACAGCCCCCGGCAGGACATTTGGAGCGGCTGGTGAGGATCATTTGAGATTGTCTTATGCCAATAGCAGCGAGAATATCGAAAGAGGTTTGGAGATCATAAGAAAGTTCTCCAGATCTTATAAATGATCATCTTTCCGCTTTATCATGTCCAGGATGGCACAAGCCAGCAGATTTTCCACCACGGGTACGACTCTTATAGCGATACATGGGTCGTGCCTACCTCTCACTTTTAACTCACATCCACTTTTAGTTTTCATATTCACCGTTTTTTGAGGTACGGATATACTGGGAGTGGGCTTTATAGCGACCCTTATAACCATGGGCATACCGTTGCTTATGCCTCCCAGGATACCGCCGGCGTTGTTGGTCTCGGTAACGATCTTATCCCCGTCTATGACAAAGGCGTCATTGTGTTCGGAACCTCTCATGGAAGCGGCTCTCATACCCGCACCGAAATCAACCCCTTTTACCGCCGGTATACTGAACAGATACCTGCTCAGCACGCTCTCCATGGAATCGAACAAGGGTTCACCTATACCGGCATCTAGGCCGATGATCCTTGCTTCTATCATACCTCCAACGGAATCGCCTTCTCTTTTCGCAGCAATTACCACCTTTCTGAAACTCTCTATCATTTCCGGATCGGCGCATCTCAAGTCGTTTCGGTAAACGTTCTCTTCTATTTCCCTATGTGACAGTTCCTTTCGAATTTTTTTATTTCCGATCTGAATGGTGTGGGCTAGTACCTTTATATCACGTTCTTTTAAAATTTGCTTTGCTATGGCTCCGGCCATGACGTAAGCCGCGGTCATCCTTCCCGAGAAAAATCCACCGCCGCGATGGTCATGATTTTTTCCGTATTTTATCATGGCGGTGTAATCCGCATGCCCCGGTCTTGGTGTGTACTTTATATCTTCGTAGTAGCTGGAATCAACATCCTCGTTCTTTATCCGCATAGTTATGGGTCCACCGGTTGCTTTTCCGTTAAATACACCGCTGAGTATCTCCACCTTGTCCTCTTCCTTTCTTTGAGTGGTGATATCGCTCTGTCCAGGTTTTCTTTTGTTCAACTCCTCTTGTATAACTCGTCGGTGGATATCCGTTCCCGAAGGTACCCCTTCCACGGTTACACCTACACATTCTCCATGACTCTCTCCAAATACCGTTATACGATAATGGACTCCTATTTCGAAAGACACTTTACATCAGCTCCTATTGATTTAATATCATTTACGAACTCAGGATAGCTTTTATCTATACATTCCGCTTTCTGAATGATGGTATCACCTTTGGCAGTGGAGGCGGCAACTGCACAAGACATAGCTATACGATGGTCTTGGTGGGGATCGATGACGGTACCTTTCAATTGTGTAGGTCCATCTATCACCAAAGAATCCTCTTTCTCACATATATGTGCTCCCATCTTTTTGAGTTCCTGGGTAATGGACGATAATCTGTCGCTTTCCTTTAATCGCAGCCTTTGGGCGTTGATTATTTCCGTACGTCCTTTAGCTTGAGTAGCCAGCACCGCACATATGGGTGTAAGGTCGGGGGTATTCGATACGTCGATGATGATACCGGTGAGTTCATCTTTCTCCACCTTGACATGGCCTTCAAGGACCTTTACACCGGCTCCCATCTCTTGGAGTATATCGACTATCTTCTTGTCACCCTGGTTGGAACCAAGGTCCAGATTAGTTACCGTCACCTCTCCGGCTAGAGCTCCTTGTACCAGCATAAATGCGGCGGATGAAAAATCGCCGGGTACCTTGTAATTCCTGGGTACGAAGCACTGCTTGGGTGGGATTACGAATTCATCATAAGATCCCGAAACATGTATCTCTATGCCGTAATCCCTAAGCACCTCTAGAGTTATATCTACATAGGGTTTCGATTCCAGTTTTGAACTCAAGCTGACAACAGTTTCTTCCTGTGCCCATGGGCACGCTATAAGCAAGGCGGTTATGTATTGAGAACTTATGTCTCCTCTTATGTTCACCTCTCCTCCTCTGATACCTCCTCCGAATACCACGACGGGGGGCAGACCGTTCATCCTGGTGGAATAACAGGTCACTCCGATATCATTCAAAGCCTTTAACAAAACTTCAACAGGTCTTTTCCTCAATGAACCGTCTCCAGTCAACACGCTTATCCCAGGACCATGGGCGGCTACAGCGGTGAGTAACCTCAAAGAGGTGCCGGAACCTCGGCAATCGATCACATCACCCGGTGTTACCAATTTCTCGGTTCCCCGTACCTTAACTACTTCATCCCAGTCCACCTCCGCACCCATCATCTCACAGATGTCCGCAGTGGTGCATGTATCATCGCTGTACAAAGGATCCTCGATAACGGATTCACCGGGAGCCAAGGACGAATATATCAACGCCCGGTGTGTGTAACTCTTCGAAGAAGGTGCTCTAACGGTTCCTTGAACTTTAGATCTTCTTGCTTTTAGCTTCATCCTGCAGTCCTCCGTGTGATCTCTTCAACAACGTCATCAACCCCTTTACCGGAGGTGTCTATGGTGATATGAGCGCATATGTCGTAAAGCTCCTTTCTATCGTCCATCAGCTCTTTGATACGTTTCGCCTTGTCCTGGTATCTAAGCAAAGGTCTGGAATCATCATCTCCCACCCTTCTTAGTATCTCTTCTGTGGATGCAGTGAGAAGAACAACATTTGTGTTTTTTCTAAGCACATCTGCGTTCCGCTCATGGATCACAGCACCTCCGCCGCAGCTGATTACCGTTTTCTCCATCTCACAGACCTTCTTGATCATCTTTGATTCCAAGGCTCTGAAATGTTTTTCCCCGTCCTCACTAAATATCTCATCGATGTTCTTATCTGCTTCTTCCTCGATGAACTCATCCACTTCTATAAACCTTCTATCCAGCCTCTCCGCCAGGTACTCTCCCACCGTGCTCTTTCCGGTCCCCATAAATCCTATGAGGGCGATATTTTTTTTTATCTTCCTGATCAAAGCTTGCTTCATAACGTCAACCGGTACCTCTTTTCCAGTCCATCTTTCCAATGCAGCCGCCCCTTGATGTACCAACATACCGATGCCTGAAACGGTCTCACATCCCCTTTCCTCGGCCCCTTCCAGAAATTTAGTTTTAGGAGGATTATATACTATATCAACGGCAGTTTTGTTTGGAGGGATACGGTCCACGGATATAGGACTTTTGTTCTCAAATTTACCGGCCATACCCAGGGGTGTTGTGTTAACCAATATATCTATCTCACCCTCGATCTCATCTAAACTAACAGCGTGAATACACGTTTTACTATCGGCGAATTCCTTAATCAGCTTAACCGCATTTTCCTTGGTTCGATTGGCAATGACTATCCTATCGGCCCCTTCCTTCGAAAGAGCATAGACGACGGCTCGGGCTGCACCGCCGGCACCTATCACCATTACACTACGGCCGTCTACATCGATATCTTCATCGACCAGGGAACGTATGAAACCGATACTGTCGGTATTGTCCCCTACCAACATCCCATCTTCTTTGTATATGGTATTCACGGCACCTATCTTTTCAGAGGCCTCCGTCAATCTATCCATGTATTTAATGACTTCAACCTTGTGAGGTATAGTGACGTTGGCACCGTAATAATCACCCTGTTTGAGATCCTGTAAAAAACTTTCCAGCTCACCTATCTCCACCCTGATTTTCTCGTACACGAATTCATCCTCCAGATTCATTTCTTTCAAGGCGGCGTTGTGCATAACCGGACTCATGGATTTCTTTACCGGATCTCCTATCACCACAAGTTTACGCAACGTCCAAATCCCTCCAAATATTCCTCAACGTTTCCACGTCGAACTGACCATCAGCCACAACATCAGCCACACAGGCATACATGAAAGGAGCTCCGTACATGGGGGCTAGAACCCTTGTGTTTCTACCTAAATCGCCCATGGCGAATGCCACCAGTTCAAAACCCTCTTTCTCCGCATGTATCAGCAAGTCGAATATCATGTAGCAGTCGTGAGAATTATTTGCATAGGTAACGATCTTGCCGATGTCGGCCCCCTCCATTTTCTGCCGTTCCATGATCTCGATAAGGTCTTCCAGTAGGGGTGTTTTGTTGAAATCGTGTTTAGATAGTATAACTTTACATCCGTTATCTTTGGCATACTCCATCACTTTTGCTTTGAGAAGTTCCTCGGTCTCCAGCTCTACATCCACATAGTGGCAGCCTGCATCTACTGCCTTCGTAAGATATCCTATCCTTTCATCTTCAGTACCGTTAAAAAATCCTCCTTCGTCAACTCTCCTATTGGTGGCTATAATATCTGCTTCCGTTGAACCGTATATCCCTTCTAGATCCTCTATGGAGTCCATAAAATCCATCCGGTGTTCTATCATCTCTGTGTCCATCCTTTTCAGGGTCTCCGTACATCTTTCCGCCGTTTTACCGGATATACAAGCACATATCTTCATGGGACCGCCCTCTTTTTTAAACCTCTCGAAGGAATTTCAGCTGCTTCGATGCATCGTATGCTATCTCCGCAGCATCTATAAATACCGTATTCATGCTCTTATTTGACTTAATACTTCCTAATTAACATTTTGCTGGAGGGTAGGTAAACCTGTCCAAAAGCTTATCTATCACTGTTAAAAGAGAAGTGATCGAGAATTTATTTTTCACATGCAATAATGACTGTATGGTCGGTCAGCATTTGAACGGGTATAAAATACGATCAAAGATATCGACCTGTTAAAAAGTCTTTCAGTTGGCCCGTTGCCTATAAATACATGATCGTAGACAGATTTACCGGTCCAATTTTATTTATATAGGTGTCCCTCATCACTAAACTAACAAGAAAAAATGGAAGGATATAAAGATGAATGAAAGAATTACTGACGGAAATATTGCTAGATACCGAGGTATAATCACCCCTTTCGAACTCAAAGATAACATGCCCGCTTCCAAACAGGTATTAAAAAATGTAGAAAAAAGCAGAAAAGAAATTGATGAAATACTGGATAAAAAAAGCAGTCGAAAAATTATCATTGCCGGTCCTTGCTCGATACATAATATCGATGAAGCAAAAGAATATGCCGAAGAAATAAAAGATCTTTCTGAAATTGTGGAGGACAAGTTCCTACTGGTGATGAGAACTTACTTTGAAAAACCGAGAACAACGATAGGTTGGAAAGGGTTGATTAGTGATCCGTACCTCGACGGTTCCCACGACATGAACACAGGTTTGAAACATGCCAGAGAATTACTCCTCTATACAGCTGGATTAGAAGTTCCTACCGGTACTGAGATACTAAATACTGAAAGTCCACAGTATCTGGATGACCTGATATCATGGTCTGCCATCGGGGCAAGAACGACTGAGTCACAACCTCATAGGGAATTGGCCTCCGGCCTCACTGTTCCAGTGGGTTTCAAAAACGATACGGGAGGCAATGTGAAGATTGCTGTAGATGCTGTAAAAACAGCAAAATATCCCCATTCTTTCAGAGGTATTGACCAAGGGGGTAAGATTTGCATAGTGGAAACCACCGGAAACCCCTATAGTCATGTTGTATTGAGAGGTGGAAAGGTAGGAGGAGAATACCGTCCAAATTACGATTATCTATCCATCGAACGAACAACTGCACTTCTTGAAAAGGAAAACCTCCCGCTAAACATAGTGGTAGATTGCAGTCATGGAAATTCCGGTAAGGATCACAATAAACAACCCAAGGTATTTAAACATCTGATAGAACAAATAGAGAGTGGTAACCAGGAGATCATTGGGTTAATGCTGGAATCGAATTTGAAACAAGGTAACCAATCCTTCAGTGACGATCCAAGTGAGCTCAAAAGAGGCGTATCTATCACCGATTCCTGTATCGGATGGGATACAACAAAAGAGATCATTTTGGAAGCTTACCATAGATGAGAAACTTTCAAATTCAAAGCCGCGACCTGTGATTATAGAGGAAGGGATCAAAAACGAACTTCAACTTTTGAGGGATGAATTGGATCGGCTGTCGCCGGATTCGGTAGAAGATAACTAGAGGGATTTACTCTGTTTTAACTCTCTTCAACGGCTTGGAGAGGTGCCTCCGTGCACAAACGGGCACCTCGTACCATCCTTCACTTATCTCCCGGTCCACCTTTTCCATCTCTACCTCGTCCTCCCCGGCCTTGGTGCCGCATCTTTTACACCTGAAGCCGGCATCCTTTCCCACTGAAGACATCCTTTTTTTACATTCCGGACACTGCGGATTGGCCACCTTCTCTTTTTTTTCCGCCAGATGCAGCACCCTCAACTTTTCTATGTTCAGTGTAAGAGGTTCCTTTCTCACTCCACCCAAAAGCTCCACCACATCACCGACCATGAGCTTTTTCACTATCCTTCTGAAGCCTTTAGTGGGCTCGTAGGCCGCCGCAGTTAGCTTTTGTTCCACATCGAAGAGCACGTGTCCGCCGGGTATGGTGCGTGGTAGGGAGGACACGGTTCCCTTGATCCGTACCGAGGTCCACGGCTTTACCTTTTCCAAAACACTTTCCTGTATGTGATCGTCGGTGGCCTGATTGGTTTGGAAAAGTAACCAGCGCTCGACGGGTTCTCCCTTGATCATTGTGAGGGCATTCATGAGCTCGTCCGGCTTATCACCCCTGACACCGTAAAGTACCGGGCATGGGGATCGGGGTGCGATTGCCTGCTGTTTCTCTTCATGATCGTAGGTATCGAATGTGTGTTCCGTCACCCTGTCAAAATCGATTATACCGCTGATGTTTCTTTCCGTACCCCAGCGCTTTCGTTCCCTGTAGGCTATTAGTTCGTATGTGTGATCCCGTGGAACCCAGGCCATGGCCGCCAGGGCCCCGATCAACCCCCGCTTGTTGCCGAGACCGATGTACTCACAGTCCATGGAATCAAGTATATTCAATGCTTCGTTCAACTCAACCACGTCTCTGACTGCCTTTTGGTATACTGCCAAGGGGGGTTTTTCCTTGGAAACTATCAATCCGGGGTTGGTACCTTCCTCAGTGAGTTCGGACCAATCTTCAACCACCACCGCTGCCCTCTTCAAAACGCCGCTCATCTCCATAGGTTCTCCGGTATAACTGAATATCTCCTTATCATGAAACCCGATTAAATTTTTCTCTTCAAACCCCTTCCCCAATCTTATCACCACCGCACCGTTACCCCTGGTCTTCCAGGGAATATTGGGATTGAGGCGTACCAACCACGGATGATCCATGAGTTCAAGTTCGCCAAACTCCTTCAGTAGTTCTGTTATCAAAAAAGTTGTACACATACCTTTACGTGAATCTGTATCGTCGATGGCTAAAAACATTCTACTGAATCCTTCCGCATCTTGTACATTTTGATCGGCCGAACTCTATGACCTCTAGCTCTCCACCGCATTCTCGGCACCGTCTGACATCGGTTATACCTCTTTCCATAAAGTGGGTAGAAGAGGGCGTTTCTTCTTTTCGCATATGTTCCGTTATAAATTGGCGATAATGGTGGGGATCCGAAGAGCCCTTTACAGTGGTATCTGCCACACTATCCAAATATCTCTGCCTAGGATCTCCCTCTGTTGCCAGACCTACAATGGTATCCAAAAAAATCAGTAAACCGTGAACCTTGCTGATATTTCTTATCAATGCTTCGTGGAGATCAATGCCTCCGCGGAGGCCTTCGACCTCTAAGTTGAAAAAATTTTTACCCAAAGTCTGTCGGTTGTAGTATTCAAGAACCGAGGAATAGAATACCTGAAATGCCCCAGCCATCACTTGAAATAGGATGATAATGTCTGGAAAGAAGGTCAAATTTAGAAGGTATAATGGGATGAATACCAGGATAGAAGATATAAAAAAGTCCGCCAAATAAGCGACTACCCTCTTAATCCAGTGCTTCTGCAGCGGTCTGTTGTGGTGAATCATATCAAATCCTGTGACCATTTTCTCATCTTCCTTTTTGTGCCCGTCAGACTGCCCATCAATCATCACGATATCAGATTTGGATTCCTCATCATCGGACAGGTGTAGAATGCTATTGCATCTAATTATATTTTCCCTTTGAAAAGTCGGCTTAACCTCTCTGAACTGAGAGATACTTCTTTCTGCTCTCTTCTAAAAAAACACAGTACCAGAAAATTTTTTAGTAAACTACCAAAAACTTTAATACGATTTACTTACAATAATATACTATCACAAATCACGATAATATCTCCTCTATTTTTTTATCAGCCGTGTAAAAGCTAGCTGAAAGTACTATCATAAAAAGTTGATTCTCCCAAAAAAATTATACCCCCCGTGCATAGTTGTAAAATCATGACGATACTCAGGACGTTAGATCCCGAAATAGACAGAGAGGCCGTACTTCGAATATGGAAAGAGATTGGATGGTTAGAAAAAGGTAAGGATGAAATATTCGATATAATGCTGGAGGCCGAAGGTAGTAATTATGTGGCGGAGATCGGAGGCGAACCGGAGTGCAACGTAGCTACGTGTAAAGGCACCTTCCACTATTTGGAAAAGGAACTACCCTTTTCAGTGGTAGCTAGCGTGCTAACCAGTCCGGTAGCCCGGAGACAGGGATTAGCCGCTAGGCTAACCGCCAAAGCCATTGCAGAAGACGCCGCCGCCGGAGCAAGTCTATCGGGGCTGGGTATATTCGACCAGGGATTCTACAATCAGTTGGGTTACGGTACCGGTTCTTACGAGAACTGGGTATTTTTTGATCCCTCTTCTCTGATGGTGGATAAACTAGAAAATATACCAAAGCGTATAACCAAAGGGGACTGGAAGAAGGTGCACCGTTCACGTTTGAACCGGATGAAACTTCACGGCTCGGTGGATCTTAATCATGAAACAGACACCCGTCTAGAGATGATCTGGCCAACACACAGTTTCGGTTTAGGATATTACGATGATGACGGGGAGATTACTCATCATATATATTTCCGAGTTGAGAGTCTTCACGACGGTAAATACACCGTTCAATGGATGACATACCGAAACCGGGAGCAATTCATGGAGTTGATGTCCGTGCTTAAATCCCTCTCGGATCAGGTGCATATGATATCCATGAGAGAACCTCCTGGAATACAGTTTCAGGATCTTCTGAAAAGGCCTTTCAGGCACAGAAGGATAACCAACCGATCCAAGTTCGAGAATAAGATGTTAAGCCACGCTTATTGGCAGGTGAGAATACTGGACCTTGAGTCCTGCATTAACGCTTTCAACCACTCCGATTCCGGGGTTAAATTCAACCTTTCTTTAAACGACCCGATTGTGGATTTACTGGAAAGGGATATACCCTGGAATGGCATCGGGGGTAATTACACGGTTAAGCTCGGACCCGAGCCAGAGATCGAGTCGGGAAAAACACCCGGGCTCCCCACACTAAAGGCATCGGTTAACGCCTTCACCCGACTGTGGATCGGCGTTAGATCAGCTACATCCCTGGCAATGACCGATGATTTCTACGGGCCTCCTGCATTGATGAAAAAGTTGGATAAACTTCTTCGGCTCCCCAGACCTCACCCCGATTGGGATTTTTAGGCAAATTTCCACAACACTTATTAGTACCATCATACTAAAGTGAATTGAATGGCAAGGACACCAGAGGGCAGCGAAAACCAGGTGGAGTACTTACAATCAATAGTCGGTAAGTACTTTCCCATATACCGGACCGAAATAGAGTTCGATATAGTCAACCTTTACATTCGAATATCTCCCGATTCGGATATCGAAGAGCCCTTTAGTGAGTTAAGGAAGGAACTGATCCCGCAAAATTATATACCACATATACGGGAAGATAGGGGGGAATATATCCTCAGTGTGAAAGCACAGCCAGAGCAGAAATATAGATCTGTGAAGACCAATGTTGTGATGCTTATCATAACTATCTGCACCACCTTGTTTGCAGGTATGTGGTGGTGGTCATCATATGATCCTCAAAACGGAGGATTTTTTACTCTTTATAACTTGTTAAACGGAGGACTTTACTTCACCTTACCGCTGATGACCATTCTCGGTGTCCATGAGATGGGGCACTACGTGTTGGCAAGGCATCACGGGATAAAGGCCTCTCTGCCCTTTTTCATACCATTCATACCTCCGCTGGGTACCATCGGTGCTTTCATCAGCATAAGAGAACCGATACCCGACAAAAAATCGCTGATAGATCTGGGTGTAGCGGGGCCTATAGCCGGATTCATAGTAGCGGTACCTGTCTCTATTTTAGGTATATATCTCGGCACCACGATGGGTCGACCTGTTCCCACAGATATCGAAGGTACCTTCATGTTGATCAACCTTCCCCTGATAATGCGGGCTATAGCATACTTCATACCCTTTTCAACCGAGACTTTACTGCATCCAACCGCCTTTGCAGGATGGATCGGATTCTTGGTTACGGGTTTAAATCTGCTGCCCGCAGGGCAGCTGGACGGAGGGCACGTAACTAGGGCACTCTTTGGAGAGAACGCCAAATACGCAAGTTACGCCGCCGCCGGTTTTTTAGTTTTGGTAGGTATTTTCTGGTATCCAGGATGGCTCATGTTCGCTCTTTTCATATTTTTCCTAGTGGGACTGAAACACCCCCCTCCCCTAAACGATTTGAGTTCTCTTGATCTTAAGCGCAAGGGCGTAGGCATCATCGCCATCTTACTATTGTTTACATGTTTTCACCCCATTCCCATCGATCAAGTGACCTATAAGCACGACTTTTCTCTGGAACTGGTCGAAGGAGAACCTATTATGATGCTATCCATCAACGAGAGTGCCGAGTACATAATCGAACTCAAGAATATCGGTGAACCGGCCGACGATGAATACAACATTAGTTATCAGTACACCAACTATACCACTTGGGCCGTTGACATCTGGATACAAAACGAAACAGGTTGGAGTCCTGTCGATTCAAATCATACGGTGAGAGAGCTATCACCGGGTGAAAACCTGACCATCAAATTAGAGGGTCGACCGGAGCAATACGCTACGCCTCAAACAGATATCGAGCTAAGAGTAGTTTCCGAGAATAGTGAAAAGGAAAAGACTCTGGAATTTGTTCTTGGGCTGATCCACTCTTTCGAAGTCGATGTGAGGGACCATTGGGTCGAACCCATTGTAGATGGAAAGGCCGCCTTCCAGGTGGATATAGTTAATAGAGGTCATGCAGACCTGTTTAATATAACTACAGAAGAGGTTTCCATGGAAGGTTGGCGGATAAGTTATACCTTTAAAAATGAAACTTTCGACGGTTTCATGGTCAACGTTTCCGCGGGAAAGTCTATATCTTTCACAGTTGAGTTATATGATAGCTCAGAAACAAATATCTCCGATTTCATGCCGATTTATGTATTAATTTCAATAGAATCCCAGGGCACGGGAAAAGCGGAAGAGATGGTTCTAGTAGGGGTTATAAATTAATTTTTTGAAATACCAGATAATGTCTTTCCAATGACGAATGTACTTTTGTACTGAAACCTTCAATTAAATTGAAACCTTTGGCAAGTTCTACATATTTTTTGTCCGGAAGGATGACGACCAGGTATCCACCTTCTATCAGCCGTTCCCGAGCCGTTTGAAACAATCTTCGGTAAATATTCGCAGCATCTTCTCCCGAAGTGGAGGACGCCCTGCCGTAGGGTGGATCAGTAACTATGTTGTCCAAGTCGTTAGGAATAGTTTCCGCCACATCTCCTACTTCAAGTTTGCAGTTGACCCCAAATTCTTTTAAATTCCGTCTGCAGCCCAGCACCATTTTTCGGTCTATATCTCCTCCGGAGGTACGTAATCCCAAAAAAAGTGCTTCCAGAAGTACACCTCCGGTCCCACAGAATGGGTCATGCAGAGTATCTCCTTCCTTAACCCTTGCCAAGTTGATCAACGCCCTGGCATACCTGGGTTCCAAGGATATAGGAAAAAAAAAGGGACGGTTTTTAACCGCTCTTTTTTTGTATCCCTCCTTATCGGAAGAATATAAAAGACGGCCGATATGACATTGATCAGAAAGCAGGACCAACACCTGATGATCAGGATCTATCAGGTCTATCGGGTTCCTGATACTGTTACCAAGTATGTTTTTTATCTTCTGAGTTTCTCCTGGGGTGCCTACTATACGGCGGGTTTCCACCTTTGCACTTCCCTCAGGAAGTTCAATATTTAATTGTCCTGCTACCACCTCTTCCTGACTACCGGAATAATAATGAAGAAGAACTCTATGAGTAAGCCCCAATCTAGGTGCAATGTAATCAAAGGAACAGTCCGTTTCCAGGACCAGTACTTCCTTAGAAGAGTTCTTTTCCCGCCAATTAAAACCCTTGCCCTCTATTACCGCCTTTACTTCTGCAGAAGCTAATTTATAATAAGGGCCAAGTAATTCGAATATTAGTTTAACCATCTATCAGTTCTTGAAGTTTCGTCCTTAATTTTGCTTCTGTCAGGCTCTCTACAAAAACTACCTCTTCGTTGATTACCACGGTAGGAACGTGGGTTATATCGTACTTTTCTATGAATTGGGTGCTGTCTCTAGCCTCTAGATACTTTACATCTACATTTACATCTACATCCTCGAATTCAGGGATAATCCTTTCCACCAGTTCTTTGGCAGGTGGACAATCGGGACAGGTGTCCGAATAAATGAATTCGATTGTTACTTTGCTTTCATCTGTTTTTTCGCTCATGTTATCGAACAAATAGGACCCCAGCTTTTTAATCTTTTCCACCGTTAGGAGCTATTTTATTTCCAACCGTTTGTGGCAAATACTAAATACGTAATCCAAATTGGGTTATCGTGAAAAAAGGAGGCATTAAAGTGAACAACATAAAAGAACTGAGCGATGATGAATTTAGCTCATTCCTGGAAGAAAACAAAAAAGTGATAATTGATTTCTGGGCTACCTGGTGCGGGCCCTGCAAGATGGTGAAGCCCACCTTCGAGGATCTTGCAAAAAACTACAATGGAAAGATCAGTTTCGCAGAGATGAACATAGAGGAAAACAACCGTACAGCAAACCAGTACGGTGTCCAGGCAATCCCGGCCTTCCTATTCTTCGAGAACGGCCAGGTAGTAGGACAGGTACAGGGCGCACTCCCCCCGAATCAATTTGTGGACAAAATAGAAGAAAGCTTCAATCTGTGAACCCATCGGTACCCTCGATGGAATTTTTCATCTTCTCGTACCACATATCTAGGCATTCCAAGGCCTCTTCCTTTATAAGGTCCATGGGCCTTGACGAATAAAGGAAATAGTATCCGCCGTTCCTTATGTTATGTTTCTCCTTATAGACCATACCACAATCCACCAGTCTCTCAAGCGATCGGTACGCTGTACTTTGATCCCGGTCTACATTTTTTGCCACTTCGTTAGCACGATATTCCCCGCCCTTGGAGAGAAAGGTAAAAATCTTCTTGTCTATATCTGGAAGATTGTAAAGATACTCAAGGACAGTATGGCAGCCGATATCATCTTGGGTAAACTTCGGTTTCATGTACACGTAGATTATGCACTTAATACTACTTAATAATTTAGGGCAATCGGCAAGTAACTTCACTCCAAAAAATTTATTGTCAGCAGTAATCATAGTGTCCTTAAATGGCGGATGATGAGGAACTTCACGATGAAATAAAATCTCTAAAGGCCCAGGTAAAAAACTTAGAGCATATGCTTGAACATTTTATGAACCTTCACAGTAACGTTCTAAGTAAACTATCCACTAATTCGGAGATAGAAAGAAAGTACATTCAAATGTTATCCCTGTATCAGCGATACGGAAAAGTTTCCCCCTCTCTACTTCCGGAAATAAACGACTCCGTATCCGAGGGGATAGTAGAGATACTCCTGAGCTCTGGTCAGCCCCTGAACATCACCCAAATAACGGAGAGGTTGAGAGAAAGACGTGGGTCCGCATCTCGTCACACCGTCAGGGGCAGGTTGGAGCGGTTAGAAGATAAAAGGATAGTACGCCGAGTTGACGATCCCCATGGTAAAGGTTATGCCCTGACGGATGAGATACTCGACAAGTGGGCAAAATTGCTCGGTATCAAGATATAGATTGAACACCCTATTACTATACAGGTGTATAAAATGGATATGAACGACATGGACGACATAAAGGAATTGAAGGGGGTCATGGAAACCCTGAACGAGACCGTCCCCTCATTGATATCGGGGATCGTAAAGGCGGTGTACAACGCCGAGGACAGCGAAAAGCTGGCCCAGAGCACCGCCCAGTTCTACAAAGAACTCGTGGATGCAGGTATGGACAAAGAGCACGCCTACAAACTCACCCGAGATTTTATGAAGGGTCGAGATGTGAGCAGCCTGATCAGGGAAGCTCTCAGCAGTACCGACATATTCGGCGGCGACTTCGATGATGACATGGGGAAAGAGATCGAAAACAAAGTACGAAAGAAGATGAAGGAAAAGATGAAGGAGGATTGGGAATAGATGACAAAAGAAGAGGGGGATAGAGCACCGCTAGTGCTGGTCGTTCTCGTAGCGTCGGCATTACCCCTCCTCTTTAAACTCTTGCTGCTGTACCTCGGACTGAAGCGAACACAGAACAAAAGACGAAGGGTCTTCCGGAAAGCCTTGAAAAAAAACGGTATGGACGATAAGATGGTTGACCGTCTCTGCGACGAGATCAAGGACATATCCCTGAGGGACATACTCTCCAAAACCGGGATACCGGACTTCAAGGATATCGGACCCTTCTGAAAACCCCTTTCTTTTTTTATGGAAAAATAATTTATCACTCCTACCTCATTTGAATCAATATGATAAGAGATCCACTTGTTTATCCACATCCGTCCAGGAGAAATGTTGTTTACGGAGCCGGTATGGTATGTACCTCTCAGCCCCTGGCATCCCAGGCCGGCCTCGATATGCTGCGCAAGGGAGGTAACGCCGTGGATGCAGCGGTGTGTGCCGCCGCGTGCCTGACCGTGGTGGAGCCCACTTCATGCGGCATAGGCGGCGATGCCTTTGCGCTTTTCTGGAAAGACGGCAAGCTTCACGGTCTGAACTCCAGCGGATACGCTCCCTCCCGTATATCCATCTCGAAGCTGGAAAATCACGAAAAGATGCCGACCCATGGGTGGATACCGGTCACGGTACCCGGGGTGCCTGGAGGATGGTCAGAACTTGTGGAATGTCATGGTGAACTTCCTTTGGAAGAGGTGCTGGGTCCTGCTGCAGAGTATGCAGAAAAGGGGTATCCGGTATCTCCCACGGTAGGGGAGTCATGGGGCCGTGCCTTCAACGCATACAAAAAATTGAAAGGAGAGGAGTTCAAGCCCTGGTTTCGTACCTTCGCCCCCGACGGTTCTCCTCCGGGTATAGGAAATATATGGAGGTCCCCGGAGCATGCACTTACGCTGAAACTCATAGGCGAGAGTGGCGGATACGCATTCTACAAAGGCGAACTGGCAGAGGAGATCGATGCCTTTTCAAGGAAACATGGGGGATATCTCAGGGCGGATGATCTGGAATCCTACCGACCGGAATGGGTGGAACCAATAAAGGTAGATTACAAGGGATATGATATATGGGAATTACCTCCCAACGGCCAGGGGATGGTGGCGTCCATGGCCCTAAAGATCCTTAACGGTATGGAGCTGACGGAAAGAGGGTCGGTTGAGACATACCACCGTCAGATAGAATCCATCAAACTTGCCTTCGAGGTCGGCAAGAAGTATATCACCGACCCGGAGTACATGGATACGGACTATCGTGAACTGCTGCAGGACAGTTTCATGGATGATATGCGGGAAAGAATAGGTCCCGAGGCCGGAGAAACTACTCCTGTCGATCCCGACCCCGGGGGTACCGTGTATCTGGCCACTGCTGATTCCCAGGGTAACATGGTATCCTACATACAGAGCAACTACATGGGTTTCGGCTCCGGTCTGGTGGTACCGGGGACGGGCATAGCGCTGCAAAACAGGGGTACGTCCTTCTCACTGGATCCGTCACACAGCAACTCACTCGAACCCGGCAAGAGACCTTTCCATACCATCATGAACCCGCGCTGAATCTATCACACTCAGAGCTTTAAACCCGTCTGTGGTCAAACTGTCGTATCTAAGATTTTGTCTGTTACCGTTATCAAGAACAGCATACAACGAAGGCACGATATAATCAGTGTCAGGTAACGAAGAACTAAAGTCTATAAACGTGTCCCCTTCTCCTACTCGCACCGTATCTGTACGCCAATAGTCATTGTCACTGTTCACGGGGTCTAACGTCAAATCAAGATACACGCTCCCCGCACCATCGTTAGTTAAGTGTCCCGATGTCACTACCAGCTCGGTTACATTCTCTACTTCCGGGCTACCATCTAACTCTTTTACTATTAACTCTCCTGCACCTCCACCTCCCAGAAGGTCTTGTGCTGCTACCCATGTTTCAGTTGTTGCATTATACTTTAACACCTCACCATCCGAAGGGGATGCAGATACATCCTCGTTGTCGTTTAGCTCTATGTATAGTTCGTGGGTATGACTAACGCTATCCTGATAGTTAGTACTCGTCCCACTAATGGTGTCTGGATCGGTAATGTTTACTTGCACGCTGCCCGTGGTGACTGTGTCTATCACCCCGCCAACGTTCACAAATATGGTGTCTATATCCCCTCCTCCTTCTCCTCCTAAGTCACAAATATTAAGCACCCACCACGAAGAATGATACCCGGACAGCCCCGTGTTTGGGTTAGCGGAATTATCTGTAACATTAGAAAACCTAACATAACAGTCTCCTTCTTCATAGGTCTTACTCCAATTAACAGAATCAGAACTAAACTCGTGATAAGTAATATCCGGTACGGGGATATGCACACCTTGGTAAATGAAATGAAGGTCTGTCTGAACGCTTTCTACGCCCCTGACGTTACGTTCGACTGTCCCTTGACCGAATACCCCCACTGAGATAAAAAAGACCGTTAGAAAGGCTAATATGGCTTTATATTGTTTCATACGTTTACAACTGCAAAATAATGTAATGTTCCTCCCTCTAAAATATCACTCACTGCAAACCCGTTTTTAGTTTTTGAGCTTACATCTAAATTCGTTTGTTTGTACCCTGAGCTACTCAGTACATACGCATCCAAATGGTAGTCCGTAGTGGACAACGGAGAACTAAACGATACCACCGCTGATCCAGAAGATACCTCTACACTACCGGAACGATAGTGGTCAGTAGATACACTTGAATCGCTGTCACCGTCACTCGACCCACTGTCACCACCGTCTGCTGTTATTGATGAGTAATCGGACAGGTCAACGCTGTATAAGCCGTTGTAATGGTATAACTTTCCGTAAACGTCCTCTACTGCGTCATCTGTTATGTTGTCGCCTCCTACGTACACATCCGTCCCCACAAGGTACATTTCGTCAACTATCCCGTACAGGTAAGACAGCCTCATTA
>JAWOAU010000031.1:0-6847 GCA_046498385.1 Thermoplasmata archaeon
CCGTTTAATGTAGAAGTGACCAGATTTAACCATTGAAAGTGGTAGTTCGATTCCTGCGGTGGCTTCTTCTCCTGGTAAAACCTCAAGTTCTACGCTTTCGTCCTCTGTAAATTCATTTTGAGCGTTCATACTTCCATACTGCTCCACTGGGAATTCCCATACTATTGCTTCGTCCACCGCCAAAGAGGGAAAAGCTACTTGAGGATCAGTAGCGAGCGTGACTTTTGCTTCTTCGATATCCGCATTTTTTTGGATTGGGAATTCCCACGCTCCCGTTCCATTTTCAATATTTACTTGTCCGGTAAAAGCCTCGCTTACTCCGACCCCAAATATCCCTTCATATACACCGGAATCTATGAGCTTATGATCGTTAATATGATTACCAAATGCAAAAAAAACTGTAGTTTGAGAAACAAAAAATAAAAGGATAAGAAGGGTGGTTAACCCTTTTTTTTTAAAAGGTTTTCAGGTTTCACGTAGTTTCACCGTTCGTGTGTTTACGCTTCTCTCACATCGAATTGCAGTGTACCGTCATATGTGGTACCATCTGTTGCACCGGAGAGGTCTACTTCAATATAAACCCAAACGGCGTTTGAATTTGGTACATCAGCGCCACCCCAAGCAACTATTCCATCATTACCAGGGTTGGTATACCAAAGTCGTTCTCCACCGTCTGAAGATTCTTCCCAGGTAGCGTTGCCATATTCGTCCGTATCCAGGGTTATATTTAGATATTCACCTTGGTATGGATCTGCTACATATCCAAGATAATATGGGCTACCACTGAAATCTACATCGGCACCATTCCATACTGACAATCGGTCTCCACCATCGGACGAGGTATTTTGATCTCCGTCCACTAAGTATATGTTTAAATAGGGTCCGATGTCATCTCCTGTCGAAGATACCGACACATTCACTATCTGTATATTATTGGCACCTGCGTTTACGATCATAAACGCTCTCGTGCTTATGAACGTATTCTGCTCACCCCAAGTACCGAGGTTTACCTGGAAACCTGAAGCTGTTCGTTCTAGTGTGTAATTATGTGCAGTACCTGGAGCTGTAGCCGGATCATGGGCCGCTATCTGTAGACCGGCATACTGTGTGTCTACGCTCAACGTCGCGTCAGTACTTACACTCACATACTGCGCCGCCATTATCGCACTGATCAGAAGAAGTGCCGTAGCGAATGCCATTAGTTTTTTCCACATTTTCATTTTTTTTGCCTCCATATGTTGTTTTTATTTCAAAACCCTTTCATTACCCTACTAACTCACTTAAGATATTTAAGCATTGCGCAGGTTTCTGAAAAAAAGCCCGGTCCATACCCCTTTTCCCCTACTTTACCCTCAATACGCCACACATCAAAAACCAAACATCTTCCGCCTGCAAAAAACTTTCTCTTCTTCCTCGGAACCAGTATCCCCTTCTCCTATCCCTCCTTCTGCCTCCACCTTTCAACTTACCTACACCGCTCACCGACCGATAATATTATGCAAAGGTCGTTTGACTCCTCGACATTATAGATAGATCGTATCCCAATTTCTTTAGACAAAAGATCGAAGTGATCAAAGAACCCTTTCCCCGGCATTCAAAGACGTTTGGTACTCTATTCCAATTCGCTCTCCCTCTACTCTTTCCCGCCCTCTACCCTCCCCTCCATGCAAAATCCCGTCCGCACAATTCCGGACTACAATACATCTCTCTTCACACTTGTACAACGATGCAAACGTCAATTTAAACCCACCCCATATTATTCAATAACATTTATCGTCCTGGTGCAAAGAAACTCTTTCGCAAAAAGAGGTCTTCGATCTTTTTATCGGCTTGCAACGGTTTTATTTTCCTTATCTCCTCCTCACCCTCGTCCACCACCCCTTCACCACTCCCGCAAGCACCGTTTGATTTCTTCCTTTTTTCCCATATCCATCCTCCCTCGTCCCGTCCCCACAAGATGTTCCGATGGTCAGGAAGAAACAAGTGTCACCAAATACGGTCTTAGACAAACACGCAAGGGCACTGTTCAGAACTACCGCTGCATTGAATTCGGCAAACACTTCAGCATCTCTAAAATCCCATAAACTCCCTGTACACAGGTGTGGGTGTTATAGAACGTCTATCTATGTAAACCAATCTCGGTGAATTAGTTGAATAAGAAGCTAGAAAAATTCGAGGAATTATCGAAAGTCACAAGCCCATACTCAAAAAAAGGTATAAGGTTAAGGAAATTAGACTTTTCGGCTCATACGTACGCGGAGAAGAACAGGAGGGTAGTGATCTTGATATTTTGGTCGAATTCCATGATACAATCAGCCTTTTTGACTTTGTTGAGCTGAAGCATTATTTGGAAGAGATATTGGATGTAAAGGTAGATTTAGTCATGGATAGTGCCTTGAAACCACGAATTGGGCGATATATTAAAAGCGAAGTTGTTTACGTATGAGTAGAGATTACGGAGATTACCTAGAGGATATTTTGTACTCTATAGATGCTATAGAAGAATTCAGATGTGGGCTGGACTTGGAAGATTTTTTGGAAGACGAGAAAGGCTTTGCTTCCGAGTTGGAGGAATCTCCGATCCCTGCTGACAAAAAACTGTTTTTGCGGTCGTTCGCTCCTGTGAGATAATAGGTAGGGATGAGAATAGATCGTTGGATACAGGACGAAAAGAACCATCGCTCGCCTCTGCTGGTAGGACTTTTCGTTTCGAACGTGGAGGCGAGCAAACTACTCCTCATTGACTTGGAACAGACGAAAACTATTTTAGATTAGAACATGTTAGAAAAATATAGAGTGAGGACATGGAGACAATAGAAGAGATAAAGGAAGAGTACAAGGACGAATGGGTCCTTGTCGAAGTCATCGAAGAAAACGAACTAGGTGAGCCTACAAAGGTCAAACTTATAGCGCACAGCAAGTGCCGTGATGATACATACGATGCTATGTCAGAGACCACTGCGAAGTACTTGTATCATTTCTATAACGGAGAGATACCAAAGAAAGGATATGCTGTCGCTTTCGGGGTCGTTAGATGAAAGATTCATTCGATCCAAATTCTCCTATCATAGTAGTGGAGGTTGAATTGAAGGGAAGAGAGTAACCGAAAGAATCAAGACAGCTTTGGACACGGGCGCCACTTACACCATGATCCCGTGGAAAATGGCTGAGGTGCTGGAGTTGAAACCCGAGGTACCCGAAAGGAAAGTGGATATCACAACCGCATCTGGTGTTGTATCGGTTCCGTTACTGGCGGTGAAATCTTTGTCATTTGGTACCATGAGTGCCAATGACGTAGAAGTGGTAGTACACGATCTCCCTGAGAGGAGTCGTTTGGACGGTCTTCTTGGACTGAGTTTTCTCAGACACTTCAAGCTGTGTCTAGACTTCAAGGAAGGTGTGCTTGAGATAGAGTGAGAGTTATTGTTGAAAAAAGTTAAAAACTCCATCGAAGCAGCCCATCACGTTTAAATTGGAACCGTTGTTATACCTGTGGGTATAAACATGCAGGCCTTTGACTACCTCAAGGAACTGGCTAAGGAGCATAGATACGGCGGAACCGCCGAAGAAAGAAGAGCTCAGAAAAAGATAACCCGATGGTTCCAAGAACTGGGTTACGAAGTTGAAAGGGAGGCTACGGAATACATATCTTCCACAGTTTACCTTATCTTGAAATGGATGCTGGCATTCGTAGTTTTCATTGCACTGCTGGTGTCCTCCCTGTGGATAAATACCTTTATCGTCGCCCTTGCCATACTGGGATTCTACGCTTTCCTGTTCAAAGTGATGCCGAAGATAGAGCTCAAGATCGCCAAGACCAAATCCGAGAACATAATCGCCACCCTGAACCCGGAAAAAAAACATAGATTGATCTTGTGCGGACACTATGACAGCGCCCGGGTGGTCCCGAAGTGGTTCACCAAGTATCAGGAGATACGGGGTGCTATTACACCCATCCTTACCATGATATCCCCTATTGGCCTCCTGGTTGTACTGATACTCCACGGACTCTACTATCCCCTCGATATCTTCACAGGATTTCAGGGTTACTGGGTGTATATATGGTGGTTCTTCCTGGTGTTCTCCCTGGTCAACTACGTACCACTCCTCATCATGATATTCTACATGACCGATATTTTGGGATCCGATTACTCCCTGGGCGCCGACGACAACGCATCGGGCATAGCCGCCATGCTGGACGTATCCAAACGTATCAAAGGGTCCGAGCTGAACATGAGAGTTGATTTCTGCTGCTTCGCCGCCGAGGAGAGCGGTCTTTTCGGCTCAAGAGGCTGGGTAGAGAAACATAGGGACGAGATCGATATGGAACGGACGTATATACTCAATCTGGACATGGTAGGCCGGGGAGACGTATATTTCCTGACCAACGGGGTCGGTATGATACCAAAGAAACACTGCGATACCGAACTCTTGAAAACACTAAAAGATTCGCTGGAAAAGAACCATCAGGAGTACGAGGAGATGTGGGGTGGTGCCACCGATGTTCAAGAGTTCTTAAACAAAAAGATGAGGGCGGTATCCCTTATGAGAGCAAACACCAAGAAGATGAACGTCGGCCATAAGATGATGAACCTTATTTTCCGCACACCCGTACACAGCGATTTTTATCCGGACATCTCCAGATGGCATCATACCGAGGACGATACCACGGACAAGGTGTCTCCGAATAAACTAGAGTCCTCCGTCCTTGTGGTGGAGACCTTTATTCACTCCATCTCCTCGAAGATTGACGAGATCTGAATGATAGGTGACCCTACGGTTGAAACACATCGATTCCGAAGAGGTTAAAAAGTACCTCGATTATGGGTTCATGATGCCCCATATCATCGAGATAAAGGACCTTACAAAGCAGTACAACGGATTAAAGGCGGTGGACTCTTTGAATCTAAATATCGAGAGGGGGGAAATATTCGGGTTCCTGGGGCCGAACGGTGCCGGGAAGACAACCACCATCAAATGTCTTTTAGGACTGATCCCACCCACCAGGGGGAGCATAACGATACAAGGTGAACCGGTGTTGAAGGGGAAAACATCATCCAATGTCGGATATCTGCCTGAGAACGTGAACCTTTACCCCAATCTGAAGGGCAGGGAGCTGATGGAATTTTTCTGTGATCTGAAAGGCGTATCAAAGGACCGTATCGACCCGCTGTTGAAAAAGGTCTCCCTTTTAGATGACTCAAATCGACGGATCGGTGAATATTCCAAAGGCATGGTCCAGAGGCTTGCCCTCGCCCAGAGCATACTCGGTGATCCACCTGTTTTAATATTGGACGAACCTGCCAGCGGCCTCGACCCCGTCGGCACCTCCGTAGTTAAACAGGTGGTCTGGGAACACACTAAAAAAGGCGGCACCGTCTTTTTCTCGTCTCACATATTACCGAACGTAGAGCAAGTGGCCCATAGGGTCGGTATAATCGTGGGGGGGAGGTTGAGTACGGTTGATTCAGTCAGAAACCTGAGAGATAAATTAAAACTGCCCGCCAAGATCCAAATGGTGATCTCACAGCCCTTCGAACCCATAGCGGATAAACTTTATTCCAGCGGATTGGCCAAGGACATATGGGGCAGGGAAAACGAGCTAACGGTGACCTGTGACAGCAGTGCCAAGCGGGAGGTGATGAAATTGGTGGAAGAGCAAGGTGCGGAGATACTTGATTTTTCAACCATGGAGGGCACGCTCGAAGATGTGTTCCTCAACTATACCAGGAGGGGGCGACCTTGAATGCATGCAAAAGACGGGCGATCACCGCACTGATGAAAAAAGAGTTCATGAACAACGTTAGAAACAAGTGGATAATCGTATTAACCTTGGTCTTTGCCGGATTTATAGTGTTGATATCGGCATACGGAGGGATCGAGGCCAGGGGAAACACCGGCGTGAAGGGTTTTGAATTCACCATATGGTACGCATACAGCCTGGCCGTGTTTTTTATTTCCATAGTGGCCATAATGCTGGGTTACAAAACGGTGGTGGAGGAGTCAGAATCAAAGACCATCGGTATGTTACTGGCTTCGCCCCTGGAACGAAAAGATATCCTCCTGGGTAAATTTGCAGGGCTGTCCATGGTCCTGGTTTTCTCCATCGTCGTAGGGTTGGGGATCGGTGGGATAATAATCGCCGTCACCGCCGGGACCGAAGGATACTCGTCCTACCTATTCTTTATTTTTCTCACAGTACTATTCGCCCTGATCTTCCTCTCTATTTCCACCGCACTATCGACCTTGGTAAAGTCCCGGTCCCAAGCGTTGGTGGGAGGTATACTGATTTGGATATTCTTTAACATAATCTACGACCTGATTTTACTCGGTATCCTCATGGCCTCCGGTTGGGAGTTACCGACCGATACCTTTACCATCGAGTACCCCGGATGGTACCAAGTCAGCCAGATGTTCAACCCGATAGGTTTATACGGATTATCGATAAACAGGTTATTGGATAATGCCGTTCTGCCTGGCTTTATGAATATACCCATCCTGATCGGTGTATTTATCCTATGGATAGCGATCCCCATCATGATTGCGAACCTTATGTTCCAGGGCAAGGACCTGTGATAGAACCTGTCAAGTTTTTAGTGATAGGCACTGTATAAGAGAAACTATATATTCTCGTACAGCCAGTAAGGGCCCTTGCAGACCGTTGTGGAGTACCGCATCTCGGATATCCGATCTATGTCCGAATGTGGTATTTCGAAGGAGGGGGATATTTGCTCAATATGTACCATGTTGATTACATCCCCTAGTAAAATATCGAATGACTTCTACGCATCGTTTAACAGGTCACTAACGCATTCGTAGAGCTGGTAGTGGCCTTTAGAGAAGAACA
>JAWOAU010000060.1:0-8628 GCA_046498385.1 Thermoplasmata archaeon
TATCAACTCTTCACCATGACTTGAAAACCGATCCTTCGGCTTCTTTGAAATCTTCTTCGTCTATCCTTAGATCCTTGAGTCTGCCTTTCATACGGACGGGTTTGTTCTTTAGGCTCTTCTTGATTAATTCGAGCTGGAATTCTATCCTCTCTATCCTTTCTATCAGCTCGGTGTTGACCATCTTATCACATATATCATTACATGGTATTTAACATTATTTGATTTGACAGAAGGGTTCTTTTATCTCCAAGCCAAGGAGACTTCCGGCGATGAATGAGTTAACTATTACACTCATTCTGCCTAGCGATGGTTATAAAACGAACATCAGTACGGTGATCATGGATATCAGCATCAGATACACCAAAAAGACCGGTTTTTCGTTTTGATCCTCGGTATTGATAAGATAGAATTCGATCAGACCGAAGATCCCGAAAAGGGCGGCAAGAAGCGTTCCTAGAGTAGGACCAAGATAAACCACTTGTAACATCAAAAAATAGCTTGAAAATACCGCAGTGGCGAACAGAACACCTATGAGCAGTTTCGCCCCGGGCAAACCCAGGAGCACCGGCAGGGTTTTTAGCCCCCTTTCTTTATCTTCATGGTAACTTTTTATGTCAAGGAAGTTGGCGGTTAGGGGGAACAACGTAAGAAAAAACACAGGTATTATCACAGGTATCTCGAACAGTTCGCCTGCGTAACTGTGCCCCAAGAATAACAGGAGAAGTGAGTTGAGGGCGATTGGAAACTTTGAGAGCAAGGGTGGACTCTTTACTTTTAACGCATATATCACCATGAACAGCACTATGAACAGGAATGCCGTATAACCCGCCGCTAAGGAATATATCGCTGCTAAAAAAAAGGCGGCCGGTAGGCACATCTGCCGGCGACCCTCTGTTTTTTTAAATGATGCCACGAAGAGCCACGCAGAGGACAATGACATCACGGTTAATATCAAGCGGGATAGTGAATACAGTGTTACATCGATCGAACTATGATGATACCCAAATCCCAGGCCCAGGAAAAGCATCAAAATGAAATGAGCAAGACCAAGGGGACGCAAGTCCTTTAGCATCTCGGTAAATCCTTCTTTTCTCATCAGATAAAACACGGCTCCCATGGGAAAAAAACTCAATAAAAGAAAAAATCTTATGAGTAGTGTATACGAGATAGTGTACTCTAGTCCAAGGATCTCCACCGTATGTTTCACGATCACCGATGTCGACAAACCCGTGAAAACCACGGAATAGGACAAAAGTACAAAAAAAGCACTCCTGACGAGTTTTCCGCTTTTGTAAAAAAAGTATACCAGTAAAAAAAACATGCCGACTATGAAGGATATCCGATTTCCAAGGCTTATCTCGTCCAAGGGGCCAAAAAAGGTAAAGAACCTTCGTACCAAGCTCACTTCACCATGGGGGCTCAGGTAACCATGATGGAAACCGGCCCTGCCGTAGATCAGAAGGTCCAGTAGTGTTATCAGGATCACCAACGAGCACATAAAGGGAACGACCACCTTCACCGTTTTCTCGATATTTTCCTTGGTAGCAAAGTGAGAGATGATCAGAAGAAAAAAAAGTAAGGAAAACCCTGCGGACACGTGGCCAAGCAGTACCTCGAAACGAAAGTTCCAGCCCCGGACAAAGAGGTCTAAAAAGTATCTGAAAGTGAAAAAGAGAGCGAATACGGCAAAGAAGTATACCAACGGAACATCTACTTCCTCAAGATGGTCTATACCGTCCCCGAACCGTTCCATGAACCCTTTTTCCATAGATTATAAGACCTTGTGAGAATATTTATAACTTCTGACGATCTCACCGCAGCTTTTCCGAGGTAATGCTTGTGAAAATATTATTCCAGTCAGCAGGAAGAGTTCATTCACCCCTCGACTTTACCTGGTAGCTATTCACAGCAGCTTCGCCCTCAGCTCCGCGCCGTTCCTGGGTGAAAGATAGCTCAGGGGGATGTCGAAGACCGTTCTCGCTCCCGTGGCACCTTCACCACTCAAGCGATGAACCGCCCGGGCATAGGCCACCAGGACGCTGGCGGTGAATTCCGGATTGCTGTCCAGGTTCAAACCGAACTGGTAGATGTGCTTGTTCTCACCACTACACCCCGTTCTTCCGCTGCGGATCACGAAGCCGCCGTGGGGCATCCCTGAATGCTCGTTACTCAGCTCCTCGGCGGTAACGAAGTGTACCCGTGTTTCATATCCGTCAAAGTAGTTTGGCATGCTCTTGATCTCCTCCTCGATCCTCACAACATCCGCATCATCTTGTGGCACCACATAACATTCACGAAGATGCCCGGAGGTGGAGGATATTTCCGGCTCCTCTCCCCTTCTCACCTTATCCACGACCTCCTCGATAGGAATGGTGTATTGAACGGCATCCGCAACACCCTCTATCCTGCGGATGGCATCCGAGTGGCCCTGGCTCACACCGGGACCCCAGAAAGTATAGTCCTGGCCCCGGGGCAGCACCGCCCCGGCGAGAAGCCGGTTTAACGAGAACAACCCGGGGTCCCAACCGATGGATACGGCACTCAAGGTTCCGTTCTCCAGGGCAACCTCGTTCATGCATTCGTAATACTCCGGTATCCTGTTGTGATTGTCGTAGCTGTCCACAGTGTTGAACATGCCGGCGAACTCCGGCCCCTGCACGGGAAGGTCAGTGGCGGAGCCGCCGCAAAGCAGCATCACATCGATCCTTCCCACATGATCAGGGGCCTGGGTCACGCTGTATACGTCATCCTCTTCAATATCCTTGGGATCTCTTCTGGTAAAAATACCTACCAGCTCCATATCCTCATTCTGCTCCAGGGCCGAACGCACTCCCCGGCCCAGATTTCCATATCCTACTATTCCAATTCTTATCATTTTATTCACAACCATTGTGGTATGTTCTGTCCTCTTGAAAGATCATCCATCCCCTCACCTGCCCGTGTCTCCGCCCATCGGTCTCCCCTGACCAGTACTTCAGGAGGCTTCGAGGTGGAGTTGTAGTTTGAAGCCATGACGAAACCGTATGCCCCTGCGTTCAGCACGGCCAGCAGGTCTCCCTCCTTTACTGCGGGTAATCTCCTATCCTTGGCAAGAAAGTCACCGGACTCGCAAAGGGGACCGGTAACGTCGTACAGCTCCTCCGCGGGAGAATCCATACGGTTGGCCAAAAGCATGTGGTGGTACGAGTCGTACATCGCCGGCCTTGCAAGTACGTTGAACCCGGCATCGACCCCTACGAACTTCTTGTGGGGTGTGGTCTTGACGGTGTTCACCCTGGTCAGGATGATCCCCGCGTCACTCACCACGTACCTACCGGGTTCCATGTACAGGTAGGGGTGCCCCAGTCCGTACTCCTCCACCTTCTCCCGGAACAGGGTTACGACCTTATCCGAAAATTCAGCGAGATCCATTTTCGTTTCATCCGGCCTGTAGGGCACTCCGATCCCACCGCCGATATCAATGAATTCGAAGTTTATACCCAGGCTCTCACGGAGTTTTCTGACCATATCAAGCAGTACCACGGTAGCATGATAATGTGGTTCCGGCTCCAGTATACCCGAGCCTATGTGCATGTGTATGCCGAATCTCTCCACCCCTGCATCCAATGCCCGTCCATAGGCGTGGGTAAGGTCTTTTTCCCATATACCGAACTTGGAGTCCTTTCCCCCGGTGATCACATGTTTATGATGCCCCGCACCGGTGCCGGGGTTCACACGCACTGACAGTAACTTCGGTGTGGTGTATTCAAGCAGACGGTTCAACATCGACAGGGAGTCCACATTCAAATTGACACCGGATTCAACAAGATAGTCCAGATCCCGATCCCGCACGTTGGTACCGGTGAACAGTATCCTCTCCGGGGAAAATCCCGCTTTCAATGCCAGATATACCTCTCCTACGCTGACGGCATCCAGACATGCACCCTCACTGCAGAGTATCCTCAGCACAGACAAATTGGTATTGGATTTCGCTGAAAAGTGTATCTTTGTCCTTTCATAATTCGAGCTGATGGCATCGTAGAGTCTTCTGTAGTTGTCCCGTATCCTGCCTTCGCTGTACACGTATAGCGGCGTTCCGAACCTCTCCGCAAGCTCCATGCTGGATACGTCCTCGATGTACATTTCTCCAGATTTGTTCTTATATATAGAAGATAATTTCATTTTTTCACCTTTTTCTAACTATAGATAACCCTTTTTAGCCAATAGTTCAGCATGTAATATCCCTCCACCTGCTGCGCCTCTGATCGTATTGTGCCCTAAACATAGATACTTTGCGGTAAGAACCGGATCTTCTCTAACTCTACCGAGGACAACGCTCATCCCTTTCCCTGCATTTCTATCGAATCTTGGTTGTGGTCGGTTTACTTCTTTCCTTACGATGATCGGTTTATCAGGTGCTGAAGGTAATCCAAACTCTTGTGGCTCACTCTTAAAATCTTCAAAGGCTTTTATCACCTCATCTATGTCTACCCCATCATTTAATTCTACAGAAACGCTCTCAGAATGACCATCCCTTACATTTACTCGGTTACAACTTGCACTTATCGTTATGTCAAATTCTCTTATCATATTATCCGAAAATCTACCTAATATTTTCCGAGGCTCCGATTCCATCTTTTCTTCTTCGTTCTTGATATATGGGATAACATTATCGATTATGTCTAATGAAGATACTCCAGGATGACCTGCACCGCTCAATGCCTGCATAGTAGATACGATCACTTTCTTCAAGCCCAGCGCTATCAAGGGTTTTAGACTAATCGCCAGTTGTATCGTAGAGCAGTTCGGATCAGTGGATATGTACCCCTCCCATCCTCTATTTTCTTTCTGGAATTGTATTAGACCCAGATGTTCTGGATTAACCTCCGGAATTATCAGAGGTATATCCTCCTCCATCCTATGTGCACTAGCCTTACTGATCACAGGGTATTTAACAGCGAACTGCTCTTCATAGGGTCCTGCTAGATCACCTGGTAATGCAGAGAATACGAGATCTATATCTCCTGTTTTTTCCACCTCCTTGATCTCACTCAGGACCACTTCCTGCTCCTTGACCGAATCTGGCATCTCAGAATCGAGTGTCCAATTACATGCCTTTCCGTACAGTTTACCTGCGGATCTTTCCGAGGCTGCTAATACTTCGATCTCGAACCATGGATGCCTCTGTAACAGTTCGATATATCTTTGCCCTACAGCCCCGGTCGCCCCTAAGATAGCTACTTTTCGATTCAATTTAGTCACCAACGATTATTATTTTATTCTTTAAACTGTTATTACTATATTCTTTCTCCAATGCCTCTTCTATAGCACATGCGGTTTCTTTACGATCATTTTCATCGATAAATAGGCTTATGGTAGCTTTGCTTGTGGTTACTTCGATCAGATTTATTTCTTTTATAGATAAAAACTTTGTTATCTCCGCAACCCAACCAGGAGAATCAACGAAAATTGGATGGGTTACTTCGATCATACCTACTGCTTCTCTTAGAGTTATAGCTTTAAATTTTTTACTCTCATGAAGTTTGTTTATTACCACCTGTGGCTTTTCGATCTTGACAAAAACAGTTATTGATCTTTTTCCAGTACTTACTCCGTTGATAGTATTCCTACTTAATTTATCTATAATACCGAATAGATTGGCTATGTTCTTGGAATTGATGTCACATATCACGGTTATCGCAGATAGACCTTTCATTTTGTTAATCATCGTGGATTCACTCCCAAACACTCCTGATATCTCTGTACCCCCCTTATCAAGGTGTTCAGAAGAAAAGCTAGCTATCCTCAAAATTTGATCTGGAAGTTTATACCTCAATGCCTCATGTCTTACTATTTGTGCACCTCCGTGTGCCAGGGCGAACATATCTTGAATATCTATACTATCGAAGGGTTCAGCATCCTTAACTACATTCGGGTCTGCGGAGAGTACACCGTTTGTATCCTTGACCAATATTACTTCATCTGCTCCAATACAATTTGCGATCAATAACGCGGTTGTATCACTACCTCCTCTGCCAAAGGTAGTTATGCGGTCCTCCACATCCTTTCCAAGGAACCCACATACTACTGGAATAGTGTTTTTCAGTATCGGTAAGATGTGTTCCTCTATTTTGTCCTTGGTCCTCTCCAAATCCGGTATAGCGTTTTTAAAATTTGAATTTGTTGTTATCGGCCAATTATCCTGATTCGGCTCAAAATACACGGAATCTCTACCAAAATTCTTCAAGGCGGATGAGAATATCCTGGCACTTGTTCTCTCTCCCATAGACACTATCTCCGCGTAATCCTTCTCACTTATATCCATGTGAGACATGGTTTTTACTAGACTATCAGTGGTCTCCCCCATTGCCGATACTACCACAACTATCTCATCGTACCCTGATTCAACTATCATCTTAGCTGCGTCTCTGATACGTTCACCATCGGAAAGGTCAGCTCCTCCGAATTTGATCACTACCCTATGTACCAATCGTTCTCACCGCCCGATGCAATCTAGAACGTCATCCATGGAGTAAATACCCGGTTCCTTCTGATCATAGATCCACTCCGCACTGTAAAGTGCACCTTGTGCAAACACGCTTCTTGAGAACGAAATATGTTCGATCCTGATCATCTCATTGGGCCCGGCGATGACCAGATCGTGGATGCCTGGTACCCCTCCGGTCCTCATGGATAGTATCTCTAACTCCGTGGGATCACGAGGGCTAAAACCTCGCCTTCCGTATACATTCTCAGAGTATCCACGGATATCGGATATCACCTCTCCGATCTTCTTTGCCGTTCCGCTGGGAGAATCCTTTTTCCCAGTGTGGTGTATCTCCGATATGCTGAAATCGTATTCCTTTGGAAACACTTTGCATTCCCTGGCCAACCTGTAGAATATGTTCACACCCAGTGCAAAGTTAGGTGCGATCACAGCGGGTACTTTACCCTCTATATCATTTTGTATAGTTTTCATCTGTTCGTTAGAAAAGCCGGTGGTGCCGACCACCAGTGGGATCTCCATATCCGCCACGACTGGCAGGTTCTCCATCTCGGCATTTGGAGATGCAAAGCTGATGTAAACATCGGCGGAGGCACATGCGTGACCAAGGTTCCTTGGAGAGGAGATCAATATAGGGGAATCGATTATACCCACGGATGCCAGGGATTGGCCGATCGCCCCCGAATCGGGGGAATCGATGGCGCCAACCACCTTGAAACCGCTGTTTACCGCTTCCCGGGCCACGGTACGCCCCATCCTTCCGTTCACACCAGCTATGCATATCTCAATCATAGTGAAGTCCTTCCAGTATATCATCCCTGTAGAGGCGTTCACCCAGGTCCACATCAAAGAACTCCTCCACGGGTTCCAGTATCTCGGGATCGTTGTCGTACACCTGCCTGGCTGTCTCCAGGACATGGTTCGTACCATTCAGTGTCATCTTTCCCAGGGGAGGCCTGGAACTGCCCGACGGCATCCCAAGTATGTTCATGAGTGTCTTGTATGGCAAAGGGTTCCTGGCCCTGCACAGCACCGGGCCGTAGGGGGTTTGCTCGGTGGTCTTCACCGTAACCAGGTCGAATAGCGGTCTCAGGGACGAATCCAGCTGTCTCGCTCTCTCGATCTCTCCATCCAGTATGCATCTTATCAGCTCTCCCACGGCCCCGGGTGCCACGTTTGAGGCAACCGAGATGGCACCGCTGGCAGACACGTCGGGGTCGCTCATGAGCTCGAAATTCAGGCCGTCGTCACCGGACAGTATATCGAAGTCCTCGCCGCAGAGCTCCCGCGTACGCCTTATATTATCCATATCTCCCGTTGCTTCCTTTACCGAGCGTATGTTCTCGTACTGTGCACTGAGGACCGCGAGATCCTGGGGGTAGAGCTGTGTACCGCTCCTGCCCGGGATCACGTAGGGTATGACCTGTATGTCGGGGAATCCTTTTGCTATGGGTTCCAGATACTCCCTCCTTATCTCCAATGAACTGGGTCCGTTGTAATAGGGATCGACGAGCAGAACCGCCTCGACACCGATATCCGCAGCATGTTCGGTACCTCTCACGGTCTCTTCCGCATTGTTACTCCCTGTTCCTCCGATGGTGATCCCCCGGGATCCAAGATGTTCTTTTACAAATTGTATCACATGATCGTGCTCTTCCCAGTCCAGGGTGGCACTCTCGCCGGTGGTCCCCACTGCAAGTATTCCGTCAACTTTGTTCTTCGCCTGGAATTCTATCAACTGTCTTAATCCTTCTTCGTCGATCTCTCTATTTTCTTTCATCGGCGTAACCAAAGCCGTGTAGCAACCTTCGATTCCGTTCATGTACATCGCCTTTTTAGAGGTTAAAAACAGGTAGTATATAAAGTTATTCGTAATATTGTTACGATATTCGTAAAAATACCTTGCGAAAGAAGTATGGAAAATTATTTATCTACGAAAATCATGCATAAACCATGGACGATGTGGATAAAAAAATACTGGAGATACTAAAAAGTGATTCCAGGGCACATTACGTGGATATCGCGAGTAAGGTCGGCCTGACCGAAGGGGCGGTAAGGAGGAGGGTGACCAAATTAAAGGAAAACGGGATCATAAAGAGGTTTACCATAGAGACCACCGCACAGGTTGAAAGTGTGGTAGGCAG
>JAWOAU010000058.1:0-9610 GCA_046498385.1 Thermoplasmata archaeon
GATTTCCGATTCATCAGCGGATTTCGCATGGGAGAATGCCACTGACGGTGTGTTCAGCCAGGATACTCCTGGAGAGCACCGTGTGACCGCTACCTACGGAGATGTCACTTCAGAACCCGCGACTGTGATCGTAGAAGAGAAGGACGATACGGTTTTACCTAGTTCCCTCTGCAATTTATGGTGGTTGATCCCCATCATAATCTTGATTATCGCAGTTGCTTTACTACTATTGATCAAACGTGGAAGGGAAGAAGAGGAACTACTCCCAGATACACTAGAAGATGTGAAGGTACTTCAAAAGAAAGAGGAAAAGGATATCGTTTTCGAATGCCCCGCATGCGGTTCTATGGTTGGGGAAGAAGACGAAAGATGCCCCTCCTGTAACGTTTTGTTTGAGGAGGAGGAGGAGGGGGACGACGAATTAGAATCCATAATAGAGGGTTTGGAAGAGGAAGAGCCGGATAAGGAAGAGTCGGATAAGGAAGAGTCGGATAAGGAAGAGTCGGATAAGGAAGAGCCGGATGAGGAAGAGTCGGATGAGGAAGAGTCGGATGAGGAAGAGTCGAATGAGGAAGAGTCGGATGGGGAAGACGAAGAATATTTAGAAGAACAGTTGAAAGATTTGGACAAGTGGGAACAGAAATTAGAGGAGCTGGAGAAAAAGTACGGCGGTTAGATTAGAGCCCCGCTACAATTAATGTATATTATAGCGAAAGAAACAACTTCTTTACAATTCTTTTCGAACAGTAAGAACACAGTTCGAATATAAGGTATATCTTCATTCATTTCCCACTAATACCACGATAAGGTCGTTAACGTTGTTAGTTACGGGTAATTCTATCGAATCTTCCAGAGCATCAAAAAACTCTTGCGAACGATGTTCATTAAGCAATTTAAAAGGATCTCGCGTGCTTCTGTTCACTGAATTACAATCGGCGATCGCCCCGGCCTTCCCTCTTCCGTCCACTCCGTCTGTATCGACTGCAGCCACGACGATATCAGAGCGTCCTTTTATTTCTATGGCGGCGGAAAGTGCGAACTCTCGGTTCGGCCCCCCTGGATGTGATATTTCCTTCTCCATCCTTGTGGTCATCTCCCCGCCAAGTAGAAGGGCAACCGGCGGCTCTGCGGGTTGACCACAGTCCTGACATTCTTTAGCGATAGCCATGATGGTTTTTGCCACCTCCGCGGCTTCACCCTGATTTTGAGATGAAAGAATCATGGAAGTGATTCCGTGTTTTTTTCCCTCTTCTACAGCGGCCTTAAGGGCGCTGAGGCCGCACCCCACGAGAACGTTATGATCATTTGTTTTTTCAGGAGTATCGCGTATTTTTCCCATGACGCCTTTATCTATATGTTCCTTGACGGATCGAGGTGTACTTTCCCATATAAAGTAACGTTTTAAGACCTCCTTCGCATCTTGAAAGGTGGTTTTGTCGCCAACCGTGGGACCGGAACCTATGTCGCTTAGTTCATCTCCCGGAACATCTGAGATTATCAGCGATATCAGTTTCCCTTTGTTTTCGCACAGTCGGGCGAATTTTCCTCCCTTCACTTGTGAAATATGTTTTCTGACCGTGTTTATCTCATGAATACTGGCACCGGAATGCAGCAGCATTCGATTTAATTTTGTTAAATCTTCCAAGGATATATTTTCTTCAGGCAGACAAAAAAGGGACGAAGCGCCTCCGGATATCAAAAAAAGTATCAAGGCATCTTTTTTCTCTTCTAGGATCGATAAGATCTCCTGAGAAGCGAGTATGTTTTCTTTGCTTGGTAGGGGATGCGAGCATCTCCGTATGGGGAGATTGATTTTTTCCAAATCCGCTCTTCGGTCTGTAATAATCAGACCATCATCGATATCCCATCCCTTAAAGGCTAAGGCCATACGCTGGGAGGCTTTACCCACTGCGAATAATAACACTTCTCTGAAATCCTCATTGTGATATGTAGTATCCCGGGAGAGCACCAAGGACCTCCCGGCTACGAAGGTTGAAAGCAGTTTCAAGGGATCCGCCCCCTCAACACCTGAATTTATCATATTCATGGTAATTTCACGCATCACGGAGTTCTCCATAGCGTTAAAGGATTCAATAAGACTTTTTATTATTTTCGGGAAGATTTTGTATTTATAGATGCTCTGCAAAGAAAAAGATATAAAATAACATAAGCTCATGGTAAAAACAATGGTCGCCGAGATAGTTAACGTTGAGTTCCTTGTTCATTCCCTGATAGCTGTAGGTCTGGGTGGTTTGATCGGCTTGGAGAGAGAACACCGCATCGAAGAAAGAAAAGTTATCGCAGGGGTACGGACTTTTCCTCTAACCGCTTTATCCGGTGTTATCTTTTCATTTCTTGCAGGCGGTGAGAATTTAGGGCTGTTACTTATGGGATTACTTATATTCGGAGGTTTCGCCCTGATCATGACATTTCTTAAATTCGGCCTCCTCAAAATAGGTGTCACCACTCCGGTTGCTTTCTTTATCACCTTTTTAATAGGGATAATGGTACAGAGGGAATTTTTATTGGAAGCGGCATTTATCACCGTCCTTGTCACCGCGCTTTTGCTTACAAAGGAAAGACTACATCACCTAGCCAATAGTTTTTAACTATGGGGATATATCTAAATAGGATACGTTATTGCTGATAAAACAATGGAACCGAAAAAGATACTATCCAAGGCCAAAGAAGCCATGGACGAGGACCTCTGTGATCATTGTCTGGGCAGGCTTTTTGCCCAGTTAGGGCACGGTTTAACCAACGATGAAAGGGGTTGTACTCTCAGGATAGCCTATGCCATGCTGGACGGTGAGAGAAAAAGAACCCCGGTTCCGGAAGAAACAAAGGACTGTAGCCTATGTGATAATCTATTCGAAGAGTTGATCACCCTCTCTGAATATATACTGGAGGAAGTAGAAAATTTTGAGTTCGACACCTTCCTGGTCGGATCCCGGGTGGACCCCGAGATAGAAGAAAGAGAGGAACGGCTCTGGGCAAAACTTGATATAGTTAACTCGGAGCCTATCAAGTCCGAGGTAAACCGGGAGATAGGTAAATTAGTGGATGCCGAGCTTGAGGCAGAGGTGGACTTGAAAAAGCCGGATATCAAGTGCATAGTCGATACCAGGTTTCACTCCATAGATATAGAGCTCTCGCCTTTGTTTATCTATGGCAGATACTGCAAATTGTCCCGGCAGATCCCCCAAACAAAATGGGAATGTAAAAAATGCAGAGGGGTTGGATGTGACCACTGCGACGGGAAGGGAAAGATGTATGAGACCAGTGTAGAAGAGATCATAGGCGAGCCCTTGCTTGAATTGACCGGTGGCTCGGACTTCACCTTACACGGCATGGGCCGGGAAGATATCGACGCATTGATGCTGGGGAGTGGACGACCGTTCGTGATAGAGGTAAAGGAACCCATACGGAGGAACGTAGACTTTTCCGGACTCGTTGAAACGATTGAAGATGATGACAGAGTGGAGATATCTGATCTTAAAAGCGTGGGCCGGGATGAGGTAAAAAAGATAAAGAGTGCCAAAAGCGATAAATCATATGTGGTAAAGGTGCGATTTAGCGAGAGCGTTGATAGGGGAAAGCTTAAAAAGGTGTTTCTGTCTTTGAGAGGTGCTGAGATATCTCAAAGGACCCCTAAACGGGTCAGTCATAGACGCGCCGATAAGATCCGCAAGCGGATCATTAAGCAACTCTGGATAGAAGAGTGTCATGATGATAATGCGAGCATAGGTCTGAAGTGCGAGTCCGGTACGTATGTGAAGGAATTCATCCATGGGGATGAAGGAAGAACCGTCCCTAATCTCTCGGATAGTATAGGGGTCAAATGTGAGGTTCAGGGTTTGAACGTCATAGAGGTACACTACTAACAGTAAAATAGATGTGGTAACATGAGAAAATCTAAAGGAACCCGTCAGGGTACGAGGAATATCCTCCGCAAAAAACCGCGTGAACGTGGGTTAATACCTATAACCCGAGCACTGCAGCATTTCGACGAAGGAGAACGTGCTAGAATATTACTCGAACCCAGCATACATAAAGGCCAACCACACCGCAGGTTTCACGGAAAAACCGGCGTAGTTATCGGTAAACAGGGAGAGGCATTCCTGTTGAAAGTATTCGATGGAAATATGGAAAAGAAGGTAATAGTTAGACCAGAGCATCTGCGAAGGGTAGAGTAAGAGGGGTTATCTATGGGTGAAGATGAATCAAAGTATGTTACACTTTCTGAAGTGAAGGAATTGATTACCGAAGAAGCCGAAGGCCGTGAGCTATCTTATGAACAGAGCCTTGCATTATCCCACGCCGAAAAGTTCGTTTTACTTCCAAGTGAGGATTCGCTTGAACTGGTGAACGAGTTGATTGACAATTTTGAATTCATGAATGAGAAACTCGCATATAAGACGGCCGACATACTGCCCAAGGATATAGATGGCGTTAAAGCGGTTTTTTCAAAGGACAGGTATACGCCGTCTAAAGACGATTCGGACGAAATAATCAATGTGATAAAGAAATACCTGTGAGGCGATAAGAGATGGAAGATTATACCTATGTATTGGATTATCTACCAGAAGGGAGGCCCGACGAAAGGAAATACAAACACGAGACTTTAGTCCTAGCCTTGGGTGAAGATGAGTTCAAGCTCTTCGAACTAATTCCTAAAGAAGGTGTTAGTATTTTAGTTGGTGATAGAGTGTACATAGGTAAGGACATTGAATCGCGGAAACACATCAAACACGTCAAGAGAAGGATAAGCTGGAAGGAGCTTACCCATGCGGCACAAAGCGAAGTGCCTTATGTAATAGATGATATCATCGATAATAATGAAGAAAAGTTTATTCGTTTTTACAACGATGCCCACCCACTTACTAAAAGATATCATATGCTGGAATTACTGCCCGGTCTGGGCAGAAAAAAGATGGAAGCTGTCATACGAGAACGCCGAAGGGGCAAATTCAAGGATTTCGATGATCTTATGGAGCGTGTTCCGCTTCTGCATAAACCTAAAAAGCTGATCAAAGAACGGATACTTGAAGAACTTAAAAACCCCGGTATCAAGTACAAGATATGGGTGGCCGAGTGATTTTAAATTGTGTAGTAGGGTGAAATCTTTTGGATGAACATGAGATAGAATTGGAAGCTTATATGAAAAGCGAAGAGATCACCAAGATATTCTTCGTCTTCGATAACATCATCGAAGGAGAGGAGTTAGAAGGACAGATAGCTCTGGATTTATTTAAGCGGATCCAGATGGAGAGCTTGCAGTGAATTATCGGCTAACCCTTCATTACACCTAATGGTATCATCTTAGCTACTATCTTTGACAGACCTGCGTTGTGGGTTATCTCAACTACCCTGTTTACTTCTTTATATGCACCGGGACTTTCCTCTTGCAGAACCTTTTTACTAGCGGCCTTTACGTAGATACCTTTTTCTGACAAATCCTTCTGAATCTGGTCGGCTCTAAATTTTTTCCTAGCGCCAGTCCTGGACATAGCCCGACCGGCCCCGTGACATGTGGAACCCCAACTTCTTTTCATACCGGTCTTTCGCCCCCGCATCAGATAACTAGCGGTTCCCATATCTCCGGGTATGATGACCGGCTGTCCTATCTCTCGGTATTTAGAAGGTATCTCCTTTCTACCCGGTGCAAAGGCCCGGGTGGCTCCTTTACGATGAACTATAACGTCCTCTTTTCTACCATCTATGGTGTGGGATTCTCTTTTGGCGATATTATGGCATACATCGTAAACAAGCTCCATGCCTAGGTCCTCTGCGTTCTCTTTGTATACCTTTTCAAAGCTTTCACGGACCCAGTGCAGTATCATTTGCCGGTTGGCCCAAGCGTAGTTCGCTCCGCAGCTCATGGCGGCAAAGTAATCTTTCCCCTCCGGTGAATCGATAGGTGCGCACGCCAACTGTTTATCGGGCAGTTCGATGCCGTATTTGTTTACCGCCTTTTCCATATCGCGTATGTAGTCCGAGGCGATCTGGTGACCACACCCCCTGGATCCGGTGTGTATCATCACCACCGCTTTTCCTTCCTGGATACCGAAAGCTTTGGCCGCTTTTTTATCATATATCTCATCAACTCTTTGTATCTCAAGGAAGTGATTACCGCCTCCCAAGGTACCTAATTGTGGCTCCCCTCGCTGCTTCGCTTTCTCACTTACTTTACCGGAATCCGCCGATTCCATGCAACCGTTGTCTTCTATCCTTCTTTTATCCCCGTCCCAGCCGTAACCTTCTTCTACAGCCCATTCAACACCGTTATCCAATACATCGTTCAACTCCCCTCTTTTAAGATTTATTCTTGCCTTCTTACCAACTCCCGCCGGCACGTTGTCGTACATCTCGTCTATCAATGTTTTGATATCTCCTATTACATCGTCGGCAAGAAGCTCCGTTCTCACCAATCTTACACCGCAGTTTATATCGTACCCTACTCCTCCGGGTGAAATAACACCCTCGCCGAGGTCCATAGCTGCAACACCACCGATGGGAAAGCCGTACCCCCAGTGAATATCAGGCATGGCCAATGAAGCCTCGATTATCCCCGGTAGCGTGGCAACATTAGCTACCTGCTCAGGAGCGTTATCGCCTATCACCGATTCTATCATCCGTCCATCGGAAAATATTCTACCGTTGACCCTCATACCGGTCTTATAATTTTTAGGTATCTCGTAAACGTGCTCGCCCCTTTTTTCCAAAGAACCGTCCCATCTTCTGCTCATGAAAATTTCGCCTCAAGTCAACTTTGCCCAAGTGGTGCCCTATGAAGTATTTTTTGGTTAATCTAGTATCTCTAATATTTTCTTGGCGGTGGCTGGTCCGATCCCCTTCACTTCCCTCAAGGATTCTTCGTCTGCAAGGAATACCGCCCTGACGCTTCCGAAATGCTCCAGCAGTCTGTCGGCTAGTGTTCCCGATACATTCGGGAGGCCTTCGAGTATGTACCTCTTGGTGTCCGCCGTACTGAGGCTTTGTTTATCCTTTCTAACTGATTTGGTTTTTTTGCCTTTATTCCCGCGTTTGGACAAAGCAATCAGTATGCCGGCGGTTTCTCGTCCATCTTCCGCCCTAAAGATGGTCATTCTAAAGTCTGCAACAAGGGAAGCTAGGGCCCCGTATATCGCCCTCTCGTTTATGTTTCGTTTACCGTGAAGGCTGTCGCCTTCGATTATCATCACTGGGTTGGGGTAGTCTCTTGTCAACATTTTTGCCTGAGAGAACAAACGACCGTTCATCAGCGATTCCAAAAAGTCGTGAACACTTTTTCTTTCTACGGCCATGTCTTCCGATATTATGTAATCTCCCGAGGTAAGTCTTGTTGATAGTATTTTAATCCCATTTCTCGCTAACTCTTTGACTACCATGCTGTTCTGTTCCCTGACATCCACGGTTATCTCGAGGGTGTTATTTTTCACTTTAAAATCATTCAGAGAGCGCTGGTCTTTGTTATCCTCACTCTTTATCTGATTTTTTAATTCCTTCTTACTTTTCTTTTTTACCACTTTAAACTCTTCATCGGTCATGGACACATCCACCTTTACTTTTCCCTTGAGCTCTTCCTTCATATTTTTGAGGTTTCTCCACATCTTTTTTTCTTTGCTGTAGCTTGACCAATAGTAGGCTTCGTCTCTAGTATTCTTAGTGATCAATATGACAACGCGGCCCTTACGGATACGTGCGGTCCTCCCTCTACGCTGTATGGACCTTATCTCCGACGGCACCGGTTCGTAGAAAACGACCAGGTCTGTAGCCGGGATATCCAAACCCTCTTCTCCTACACTAGTAGCGACCATCACGTTGTACTTTCCCTCCTCGAAATCCTTTATCACCTCGATCTGCTGAGACTGTTTTAGACCCTTATCGTCCTTTTTATTAGCCTGTCCTACGAACCGCACCGGTCGTACACCATGAACCTTTGCCAGTTCGAGGTTCATTTTTCTAGCAGTGTGTCTGTAAGATGTGAAAACTATGGCTCTGGAGTCTTTTTTCTTCTTGAACTGCTCCTCCACCACCTCTGCGGCTTTTTTGACTTTGGGATGTTCATCATCCATCTTATCTAGTATGAAAGAGGCTTCCTTTATCTCAGATTGGTTCATAATTCTAGAAGCCGCCTTCGTTCCCCCTCTGGAGTCGGCTTCGTTTTGAAGTTTGTTTAAGAACTCACGCAGTGCGTTCGGACTTTGGGTCTGGGCCAGGTCTATGGCATGGTCTAGTTTCAAACAAGATGCTACAAGGCTAGCCGCATGATACAAGGACCTTTTACCACCGGTTCTCAGCTCGGCATGTATCCTCTTGTTTGCGGATAAGATATCCTTCTTCGGTATCCTTTTCGGATTTTTACCCACAAGGATACCCATGTTTTGAAGCTTTTTGATGTAGGTCTTTCGGACATCCTGTAGAAGGTTCACTATCTTTTTTTGTTTAGGAGATAGACGTACGTTGACCCATTCGATGTCTCTTTTATGTACATAATCCACTACATCCGGATCGTACTTCGTGCGTATCTCGACGTTTTCAAACCCCAGTTCTTCGCAGACTGAGATAATCGTATCGATATCGCTTCCCGGTGACGCGGTTAGTCCTAACCTCAATCCCTTCTGCTTTTTGTACACCTCCCCGATGTACACGTATGCATAATTGCCTACCCCCCGATGTGCCTCATCGAAGACCACTAGGGACACATCGTCGAGATTTATACGTTGAGACATAAGATCGTTTCTGATTACCTGTGGTGTGGACACTACTACGTCGCTCTCTTTCCACAGCCGCTCTCGATCTTTGGGTTTTACTTCCCCTGTAAATACTACGGTACCGCCTAAATCAAGCATATCTTCGATATCCCTAGCATGCTGATTTACCAGGGGTTTGGTCGGTGCCAAAAAAAGTATCTTACCATCGGGCTCACGTTCTTTCACCTTGACCATGACCAGCAGTGCAATTATGGTCTTTCCCATCCCTGTGGGTAAAACTACAAGGGTCGATACCTGTTGAGATATCTGAGCGATGTTTACCTGATAGGCCCTTTCGTCTATAGCGCCGTTTTTAATTGATGGATGTTCGAAAGCCACGGCCGACAGATTATTTTCATCTTATTTTAAATCTTCGAGAAAGGAGATCATATTCCAAGGTTCCCATCGATCTGGTCCTTCATCTGGCTTTCCATGGCCAGTTCTTCCTCCCATTGGTCCATGGTTTCAATTATTTCCTTCAAACGTTTCAAGCAGTCTATGCAGACCCATTTCTTTCCAATCTTCTTACCCGGGACTTTTTTGTAGGTTATGCGTTCACAAACATTGCAGTACTTCATCTCATCGGTACGGTGTTCGGCATAGGCCTCCATCCGTTTAGCCTCTAGTAGATTATTCACCAGTTTTTTCTTGATATCCTTCTTTCCATTTTCCTCTGTCTCGTCCGTTATTACGTCATCGTCGTCATCGTTCAAAGGAACACCTTATCTTGGGAATACATTTTGCCGTATTTAACTTATACCCCGATGATTCACCAAACGGTTTTATATGTTTCGGGTTTTAGCTTTATGATATGAGATTGGTTTTCCTCGGTACTGGTGGAAGTTATCCGTCAC
>JAWOAU010000086.1:0-13486 GCA_046498385.1 Thermoplasmata archaeon
ATTCAGGTAAAGTCCTGTGTTCTCAGGAAGCACAATGCTTTGAATCTGGAGATCCATTTCCCGGTCATACAGACTCTCATAGGCTGTTAATGCAAATTGAGCCTACGGATGAAGGCGCGTGGAATAACAAAGGGCTGTGTTTGTTGAAAAATGATGAGCTTTCCGAGGCCCTCAATTGTATAAACAACGCCATCGAGATAGATTCGGAATTCGCTGACGCACTTATAAATAAAGCACTGATACTGGAGAGGCAGAACAAGATATCCGGCGCGGTCAGGATCATGAATAAATTGGTGAGTATGCGGCCGGAGAAGGCTGAGTTCCATTATATACGGGCGGCATATCTTGAAGCCATGGGTGATTATAGAGAGGCTTTGAAAAGTGCTGTTAAGTCGTCGAAATTGAATCCGGATGATCTAAAAATATTAGGTTTAAAAAAACGTTTAGAAGATCGGGTTAAAGGTATGGAGGACGACAGAGAATCTCCTAGGCTAGCGGAGGATAGAAAAAAAGGGAAAGGGATGAGTACTGGGGAGGATATCCGGGGGAAAAGAAAAACTCTAGAGAAAAAAATATCGAGAGGTGACCTCGTAGTCAAGAAGCGAGATATGATAAAGTCCGATTTAGAGACAAAGAGGACCGAACTTCAAGAGTTGATCGATGTGAAGGAAGGCCTGGTTGACTCCAGTGAGGAAAAAGAAGAGGTCGAAAAATACATAGAAGAAAAAAGAAAGGAGATAGAGGAGTTAAATCTCCGTAAAGAAGAACTTTCCGAAGATATCCAGGAGTTTGTAGAAGATTTAAAGGAACTAAAAGAGCAAAAAGGTAGTTTAGAAGAAGAAATTATGGAACTGGAAAAGGAACTATCCTCCCGGGACTTAGAGAACGCGCCGGATGAAAAGGCATTGAGGAACAAAGAGGGAGAGATTGAAAAATTGAAGAAAAAACAAAGATATCTTGTGGAGGAGCTGGCATGTTACAGGAAAAAGGAGTATGAATATCTTAAAGAAGCCCGCCGGAAGATGAAGATCGCCGACAAGGACACGAAATTACTGCGAAAGGCACATCTGCTGTACAGCATGGGTGGCTACCAGAGGGCCTTAGATCTGGTAGAGGATGCTGGAGAGGATGAGGTGCTTAACCTTAAGGGATGCTGTTATTACAACTTGAGGATGGAGAAAGAAGCCGAAGATACCTTCAAAAAAGGAGGGGACCTGATCGAGGTGAAATACAACTTAGAAAAGATGTTCTTCGAACAAGGCAGGTACAGGGAGGTACGGGATATTTCAGACGATATTATGCAAGATATGGCTGAGTCTCATATGTTCTGGGAAAAACGTGGGGAGGTGATGAGGAGGTTAGGGAAGCATGAAGATGCGATATTATCTTATACGAAAGCTATAGAAACATCTGATATAATTCTCTTCGACGTTGTTAAAGTGGAAGCTATATGTCGTGTTGAGATCGACGGTGTAAAGGAAACGGTAAGAGAGTTAAAAGCTCGGAAATACTCTACACCTGAAATGAAAAACCTGTTGGCTACATACATGTACATCGCCCGACAGTACGACAAAAGTTTAGATTTATTCGAAGACGCCGTCAAGTATCCAAAGGCTTTATACTACAACAATCAGGGTTGTGCGGCATACCAAAACGAAAGGTTCGGCGAGGCGTTATCTGCCTTCGAAAAAGCTGTGGAGCTTGGTGAGGAGGCGATTTATTTGAATAACTTGGGTTTTTGTCAGCTTCAAAGAGATCTGATAGAGGCGGCTGAAGATACATTTGAAAGGGCTCTTAAATTATCCCCAAACGACCCTTCGTCATGGTATCACCTTGGGATAGCTATGAAAAGGTTGGAAAAAGAGGGGTGGCGTGAAAAGGTGAAAAAAGCGGTTGCCTTGAGAGGAGATTTTGAGGCGGCAAAAAGGTTATTGAAAACTTAGATGCGGCTGCCGGGATTCCGATCAGAATTGTTCGTTAAAACTCACAATCCTAATCGCTCGAGAATTTATGTTAAATTACCCTCGTGAACCAAGGTTCGAATCCCTTGAAAACTTAGATGCGGCTGCCGGGATTCGAACCCGAGCAACAAGCTTGGGAAGCTTGAGTCCTACCAGGCTGGACCACAGCCGCATTAGACAGAGGGGGGCCCCTTCATTTCATGTGGAAACCGGGGAGATTCACCGTCTTATCCCGAATTCTTCCTCCTTTTCTAAAAATTCTTCTTCATATTCGGGACCGAGTGTAAGTGCTAGAGTCTCTAATCTGGCGATATTTTTTCTGAATTTACTCTTGCTTTGTGTGTTGATCAGTTCTTTGAATTCCTTTATTTTGCTGTAACGATCATATACGTATATTCCAAGGAATAAAATAAGCAGTGCCCCGAGGACTAAAAACCAGTAGGTCCAATTTCCTACTATAGCATTTAAATCTGAGATCGGTTTTGGAGAGTAATCGTTGAGAAAAACTCCGAATATCCCCAGTACTAAAAGAAATATTCCCAATATTAAACCTATCACTCCTAGGATACCTTGGTGTTTTCGAATCGTTTTCTTTAACGTCATATAAAGGGGGAGGCTAGTCTAAATACTTAAACCTTTTTCGTAAGCTCAGTGTTTATGCAGATCATAGAAAGCCCTTTCAACTACCTCACTCAAAGCAGGGTGTATGTGCATACCTCTAAAGATAGGTGTAGGAGACTCGTCCGGTGTATACATCAGATTGACTATTTCCTGGATCAAAACAGATGCCTGGGGACCGATTATATGTGCTCCTAGTATCCTGTAGGTAGATGCTTCTACCATCACCTTAACGAAACAGTCCTCCGCCTTCATTGCATCACCCTTTCCCGTATCTGTGAATAGTGTTTTACCAACGAGTACGTCGGTCTTTTCACGTGCCTCTTTTTCACTCATACCTACTCCGGCTATCTCCGGATCGGTGAATATCCCATGAGGGACCGCATGATAATCCACAGCCGCCTTTTCACCCGAACCAAAAGCATTGTTGAATACCACCCTCGATTCATAATTGGCAGCGTGTTTGAACATATGCCTCCCGGTAGCATCACCAAGGGCCCATATGTTAGGTTTCGTGGTTTCCAAGTATCTATCCACCTTTATCCATCCCTTTTTATCCAGTTCGATACCGCTATTCTCAGGGCTAAGTATATCGGAATTAGATCTACGACCGGTGGCGATCAATGTCTCTTCTCCATAGAGCCTTATAGTCTCACCTTCCTCATTCACCGCTACCGCTCCTTTTTTATCATCCTTTTCAGCTACCTTTACAACCTCGTATCCCGTGTGTATCTTCATATGTTCGGATAATTTTTTCTTCAACACTTCAGATATATCCGGTTCCTCCTGGGGTACTAACCTTGGATTCCTGCCTATGATATGTACTTCCGATCCCATCATTGCCATAAAGTATCCGTATTCCACCGCTATGTATCCTCCCCCGACTATGATCATACTCTTCGGCTGTTTTTTGAGCTTTAAAAAAGTCTCACTGGTCAAGTAGTGGATATCATCTATACCTTTTATTGGCGGAACGAGCGGTCTTGAGCCGGTGCAGAGGAGTATCTTTTCCCCCTTGATCTTCTCTCCGTTCACCTGTAAAGTATGATCAGATACAAACCTTGCTGATCCAGGATAAAAATCTATGAGTTGGGACTGTCGAAGAGAGTGTTCAATTCTTTTACTTTCACTTCCTACGTGTTTTCTCATATCTTCCATTATCTTAAAGAAATCTATGTTCCCTATGTTTACATCTATACCGAATAGATGAGCTCTTTTGATTTTCCCTACAATCTCGGCAGGGTACAGGATCATCTTGGAAGGTATACATCCTCGAGTAAGACAAATACCTCCTGGTTCATCCTTTTCTATTACTGCGATCTTTACGTCTTTCTTGGACTGTAAGACCCCGGTAACTATATTCATGGCGGAACCAGAACCGATCACTATCATGTCGTACTCTTTCATGTATTGATAGGGATATAATAGATATAATAATCTTTTGTCACGTTATTGAGATAAAGATTTTTAAACAATAACTCCTTTAGGGCGACCATGAAAAAGACATCATTATACGAAAAATACCCTGAAGCAAGGATGACTAAGTTTGGAGGTTGGGAGATGCCTTTGACCTTTTCCAGTATCAATAAAGAGCATATGGCAGTGAGGAACAAGGCAGGCATATTCGACGTATCACATATGGGAGAGCTGTATTTAGAGGGGGATGATGCACTGGAGTTTATGTCTAAACACTGTACGATGGATATAACCGAGTCGAAAAATATGCAGCTTAAATACGCTCATATATTGAACGAAGAGGGTGGGATAATAGATGATACGATAGTGACCCGACTGGGTGAGGATTCATGCTATATCGTTCCCAACGCTGGTCGTACACCAGTGATAAAGAAGTGGTTGGAGGAACACGGTGGTGATGAATTTATAACAGATATCTCCGATGAAACGGTGATGATCGCTCTACAGGGTCCCGAGTCGGTAGATATCATGAAACAGATATGTGAAGAAGACGTTTCAGACATGGACTTCTTTACCGCCCTTCCCGTTAAGATCAATAAGGAAGTCATGGAGGTATTCGATAAAGACTGGCCCATGGCCGATACACCTCTTATACAAAAAAGTGGTTACACAGGTGAGGACGGTTTTGAGATAGTTCTACCGGCGGAGTCAGGCCAGGTCCTGTGGGAACAGTTTTTGGAACTGAAAGAGCCTCCGACCCCCTGCGGCCTGGCGGCTAGAGACAGTTTAAGGTTGGAATTCGGGTTCCTACTATCGGGACAGGACTTCGATGAAAGTAGAACAACCATTGAAACCGGATGGCATAAAAACGCCGTTAATTGGGACCATGATTTCGTTGGAAAAAAAGCCTTGGAAGATATCAAGGGAACGGACCATCAACTGCTTAAGGGCATCATGATGGAAGATAGGGGCATACCCAGACGTGGGTATACGGTATTTGACAGTGATAAAAAAATAGGGCAGGTTACAAGCGGAACCCGCTCTCCGGTTTTAAAGAAAGGTATAGCTCTAGCTTATTTGGATCCCGGTTATCATGAAGAAGGCACCGAAATACAGGTGGAGATAAGGGGAAACAAGAAAAAGGCAAAAGTAAAGAACCCTCCCTTTCTCTGATTTCCACATGAAATGAAGGGGTCCCCCCCGCGGAGTGATTAATATGAAAGAACTTGCAGGAATAAAGGAATTCGAAAAACTGATCAAGGCATCCGGTGTATCCGGATACGAAGATGAAATACGAGAAACCATACGATCATTGATTTCTGATCTGGGAGATACCAAGGTCGACAATATAGGAAATTTAATACTTGAACAACCTGGGAGCGGTCCCCATATCGCAGTCGCAGCCCATATGGATGAGATAGGCCTGGTCGTCTCTAACATAGAAGATAACGGTTTTCTGAGAGTGATGAAGATAGGCGGTGTAAAGGATTCTTTGTTACCTGGAAGACATGTTACCATACATACTTCGAAGGGTCCGGTGAACGGCGTGATAGGCCATAAAGCACCTCATCTAACGACTGACCAAGACAAAAAGGACGAGATAGTTCCCTGGACCTCTACTTACGTTGATGTAGGAGCTTCCTCCGCCGAGGAGGTAAAAGATTTAGGTATCGATGTTCCAGACTCCGTCACCTTCATGAAAACCCTGAGAAAACTCCATGGAAAGTGTATAGCCGGAAGGGCCATGGACAACAGGATCGGCTGCTATGCCTTGATACAGTTGGCAAGGAGACTAAAGGACTCCAACCTACATCTGACTCTAGTGTGGAGTGTGCAGGAAGAGATGGGCCTCAGGGGTGCCAAGGTGGTGGGCAACACCATCAAACCCGACCATGTTATAGCCCTTGATACCTATACTACGTCCGATTCACCCGGCCTCAAATCATTTTACAAACCTATCGAACTGGGAAAGGGTCCGGTGCTCAGGATGGTTGACGTTAGAGCAATATCCTCGCCGAAGATGGTAAAACACTTCAAAAAGGCGGCGGAAGATAACGACCTACTGGTCCAGTATGGGGTAACGGGAGGGACCACCGATGGGATGGCACTCCAGGAATTCGGTCCATTGACCATCGCCATAGGCGTACCGGTAAGATACTCTCATTCGACCGTCGAGGTCGCCTACTGGGATGATATCACCGGATTGGTCGATCTTTTGGAAGTCGGGATCAAAGGATTAGATTAGTTCTTCAGAACTCGGTACCACCTGTGAAATTGAAGTTTTCTATCTTTAAACCCGGGCACAATACGTGACCTGCCATCCATCCCATGGAATACAGGAGCTGTTCTTTACCGATCAGTTCCACGGAGTCAAAGGCATCAACCAGATTCTGTGTAAATCTTAGGTTTTTAACGGGTCTTTTGACCTCACCGTCTTCTATCAGCCATGTACCGTCTCTGGTAAGCCCGGTAACTATGCTTTTAACGGGGTGTATGATACCACAGTAATTGAATCGAGTGATCAGTATACCCTTGTCCGTTTCTTCGACCATCTCATCCATAGACGAATCTCCTCCATCTAGTATCGGGTTCAATGCCATGGGACTGTATGAACTGGGCATGGGCAGGGCGTGGCCAGTAGATTCCTTATCTTCCTCCTTTCCCGCGGTGTAGGAGTCGTAAACCACATCGTTAGCCACACCGTCCTTTATCATCTCGACCCGTTGTTTGGGAACCCCTTCGAAATCAAATGGGTAACCGATGGTTTTCATGTCATATGCGTCATCGACGATGTTTATCCTTTCATCCATGATACTTTCGCCGAATTTACCGTTCATGAAACTGCGCTGTTCCTGCACTGCCTTAGCACTCAACCCCATCATACTCAAATAGAGCACCAGGCTGTTCACTGCCATAGGTTCCAATACCACGGTATACTCACCTGGATCGATGGAAACCATATCGATGTTGTTCAATCCTTTTTCAACAGCGGTTTTTATCACGTCCATGTGTTTGATATCCTTGATCCGGCCGCTGCACTGTTCACCCCTGCCGAAGCCTTTGTCCTTGTCCCAGTCTGATATAACGGTGGTGGATAGGTCGGCTTTGCTAAAACTACCGGAGCGTTGAACACCGTTTGAGTTGGCGATAAATATTGTGGAATCCACGGTCCCCAGGGCTCCGTATATTCTATCCACACCCTTTCCGTCGGCATAATCGATCATTTCTGCGATCATCTCCGCCTTTTCTTCAGGGGGGTGCTTGGCGGTATATTCATCATACTTATCCGGGGCGGTCTTACCTTTCTTCGGTGAGGGAAGTCCTTTAAATTCCGGATTTTCGGGCTGAAGTCCTGCAATTTTTTCGGCGGATCTAAGACAGGAGAGTATATCATCTTCTTCAAGAGTGCTCACACCGGCGCTGCCCATCTTCTTTCCCTTGACCGCTCTGATGGATACCGCTGTGTTTTGCTGAGCGATGTTTTGATGTATTCTAGAGTTAGCGAACCTGGTTAAAGACGAATCAGAGATGCTGATACGCAGTTCCAGTTCATCAACTTTCATCTTGTTCATAACCATCTCTTCGATTTCTTCCAGTCTTTCACGCTTTACCATTTTCCCACCCCCACGCGGACGTCCTTAAATCGAGACGGAGCGCAGCCGTGGCCGACTCTCATGGATTGAGGAGGCTCTCCCTTACCACAGTTAGGGAAGCCGTGCATCTCCCACTCGTCCTCCCCGGCGATGGCGTTGCAGCTGCGCCAGAATTCATATGTTATCCCTGTGTAAGTGGGGTTTTTGATCATCCCTTTGATCTCACCGTTCTTTACGATGTATCCCAGCTCGGTACCGAACTGGAAGTTCAACCTTTTATCGTCGATGCTCCAGCTTTTGATGGTGTCCATGATTATACCTTCCTTCGTATCTTCGATGATCTCTTCCCTTGACCAGTCCCCAGGTTCCAGGTTTATGTTGTTCATCCTCACCAGAGGCAGGTTTATCCATCCCTGTGCCCGCATGTTACCGCTTACCTCCACACCTACCTTTGCGGCATCTTCTCTGGAGCTCTGATATCCCACGAACAGGCCGCTCCTGACTAGGTCTACTTTCTTTGCCTTGACGCCTTCATCATCGTATCCGAAAGTGCCCAGACCCCTGGGAGAGGTTGCGTCGTTGACCAGATTTACTATCTTTGAGCCGTATTTTAACTCGTTCAGTTTATCCGGTGTCATGAAGCTTGTACCCGCGTAACTGGCTTCCGTTCCCAATACTCTATCCAGCTCGGTAGGATGTCCGCAGCTTTCGTGGATCTGCAGTGCCAGTTGAGACGATTCGAGTATCAGTTCCATATTCCCCGAAGGACACTGTTCAGCATCCAAGAGTTCAACCGCTTCTTTACCTGTTTTTTCAGCGTTTCCGATGAGGTCAAGAGATTCTATGAATTCGTAACCCTGGGATTGAAAAACACCGCCGAAGGAATTGGGATAGCTCCTTCTCTGCATGTCGCTTCCGTCGGAGGCCGCGGCAGTCAAACCCGCCCCACACTGGATTATGTCCTGTTCGATAACGGCACCTTCCGTTGATGCGAACCATTTTTTAAACCTCCAGGCGAGAAGTGTGGCATTTGTTACCTTTATACTGTCATCCACCTTCAAACGTTTCTCGGCTTCCAAGAGCAGTTCGAGTTTCTCCTCTAACGGCACCTCGAAGGGGTTTTTCTTGTAATCACTCACATATTCATCTTGGTGGATATCCACCTCTGCGAGCTCTATCTCCTCGGCCGCCAGGGAGGAGGCCTTTGCTATCTTCAATGCCCTTTTGACAGCCGCATCCACACCGTTTTTTGTCAGGTCTGAAGTGGAGGCGAAACCCCATCCACCGTTCAATATCCGGATACCCAATCCACGGCTCAAATCATCTTTAATACCTTCCACGGATCCATTCTTAACGCTGATATTCTGTGTTGAAATATCGGAGATCCGGAGGTCTCCATACTCTAGTTCCAAGTCATCCATTTTTTGGACGCCGTATTCTACTAATTCCTGCATGTTTGCACCCGAGTGCATATATTTCTAATGTTATAAATAGGTTTTGCAGAGCAGCGGAAATATATGTTGCATGCACACTTACAATTATAAGTATTATATTCTATTAATAGTTACTCTCCTTTCATGAAATAGAAATATGTAACGATATCGGTGATATGCATTTATCGATATCGACCACTATCGGCGGGGCATCGATCCCGGCGAGTGCCCGTTGGATACATGCTAGGGAGATCTGCCGGGGACGGTGAGGTATCTGTTCCGGTGCAATATTCCGACCCATTGATCGGGGTCCAATGGGTACGTCGCTCAATGGTGCCGTCCCTCTTTGTCCATGATGGATACACTGGACGGTATGTATATACGGGGATCACAACACTTGCATATGTGTACATATATGAAAAGAAATATTTAAATATAGGGTATTCATTACCGACTTCATGAATTACAAAACACCCATAGTATTTTTTGCGGTACTCATCTTACAGGGTACCCTTATCCCGGTTATGGATTACGGGGCCGCGCTGAGCATGGAGAACGATTTTTTAGAGGATGAGACCTCTCTCCTGCTGGACGGTGACGATGATGGATACATCGTTCGCGAGCCTCTCCGTATCAACGGCAATTCGGACTTCGTAGCGCAAGCAACGGCAGAAGGGTGGTCCGGCGATGGTACCGAGGGGAATCCGTACATCATCGAGGGGTACGAGATCAACGGCACCAGTCATGGTCATGGCATAGATATCAGCAACACTAACGTTCACTTTGTGATCCGCAACTGCTACGTGTATAATGTAAGTAAGGAGGATAGCGGCTCTTTCCGCCACAAGTCCGGTATCTATCTATATAAGGTAAAGAACGGGCTTGTCGAGAATAATGTGTTATTGAATAATACGTTCAGCATACATCTGGATGGAAGTAACAATAATGTCATAGATAGTAACATGATCTCAACCCCGCATATTGGTATACTAAGTAGAAGATATGATCAAATTATTATCAATAATAATTCAATATCATACTCTTTGATCCATAGATCATATGGATATGGCCTTGATGGCATTAGTATAAGTTCTACCTTAGCTTCGAATCACTACACAATAACCAACAATAATATTTTACCGAGATTTCAAGTCGGGATCAGTATTACCCTAGATTTTGACGATGAGATGGATTTTGTAATCGAAAACAATACATTTGAAAACGTTTCAGAAGAGATTAACGTGGGATATGCATCACCTTCAAGTTCATCCATTGGTTTCGCTTTCGCTACTGTTGCCATCTTAACCGCATTGTGTTTTACCTGGAAGAAAAAACGAAGGTATAAGGGTGATGGTTCTACCTGATCGATGGTAATCATAGTACCCCTGTGAGTACATAATACTCACCCTCGAGATACCGTGGCAGCGCCCAGGACAGGCATTCAGGATGCGGAACTTCATGCTGTTCTCCAGAGGGCACTACCAGCTATACGAAGGTGAGAGTACCGTGGGTGGTACGGTCGTTGTTGCGCAGCAAGGCGAGTGCTATCAGTCCAACAAGGGGATATACCTCCCCGTCTTCCTTTTTATTATATCGACGTCGAAGGAGCCTGTCAGATTCTTAGTGATATTTGATCATTTCCTAATAATGCATAATGGGGTATAATATACTAGATAAATTTTCATGAACTGTGAAAATCTGTGAAATCACTAAACTTTTGACAGTCTCCGTCGAAGAAAAGTTTAATATGAGATGATGACGGTAGTGTGACGGAAGAATGTACTTCAAAGCACGAAAGAGGGCGTGATAGGATCAGGCGTGATAGCGGTAGGAGATCGCCGATGTGATGGACACAATGAGGCAGAAACGAGTATCGATCGATGTTTATGATGTAAGAGACAAAACAGTTCTCCCGATAGGTATGAAAACTGTTTAATACCTCTTCGCTGCTAAAAGCAGTGATAAACATGAAAGAAGTATTAGACTCTCTCAGCTTTAAGGAAATAATCGGCTACTCCGTCAAGGCGGAGGAGAATGCCTATGAATTTTACATGAAGCTGTCTGAGAAGGCCAAAAGCGGCATAGTGTCTTCAAGGTACGTAAGCCTAGCCAACGATGAAAAGATGCACAAGAAAGAACTGCTTAAACTCCACGAAAAACTCTTCGGTGACAGGAACATTGAGGTCCCGGGACACGAGGGACTTCCACCTCATGAAGGCGATGTGAAACTGGAAACCGTACGCAATCTTATGGAGGCCCTTGATGCGGCGATAGAGAGCGAAAGGAACGCTTACAAGATATATTCTTATCTAGCCGAGAAGCAGCCCGGACACAACAAATTATTCAGCTACCTCGCACTGATGGAAAAGGGCCATGCAAGTTCACTGAGTGATGAGAAGAGCCTTTACCAGGGTGTCGTCAATACTAAGCCTGAAGTTACTACTTCACCCTATGAGGTGATCACGGACTTCCAGATACAGAAGGCGACACAGCAGTAGATAGGTTTCAATCTTTTTATATCCTCTCGTAGAACCTTTCCCTCAGATATTTGATGGGAACGCTCCCAGTGTAAAGTATGGTATCGTGAAAGAACTTTTCCGAGTAGCGGTCACCCATCTTTTCTTTCACCTCTTCCTTCAGTTCGAGGATCATGTGTTTTCCTAAAAGATAGCTCAGCTGGTATGCTGGGTTTTGAGTGTATCTTTTAACCTCGGCTCGGGCTGCCGGCTCTTGGAGTTTAACTTTTTCCACCAGGAATTCAACGGCCTCGTCGAAGCTCATCTTACCGGTGCTCAGTTTAACGTCTACTATTATCCTAGCAGCCCTCCATAATATATCTCGGTTTTGGATCAACCGGGCCTCCGGCGTATCGTCGAACCCATGTTCTTTCATCATCTCTTCACAGTAGTGTGCCCATCCCTCGATGGTCTCTATGGAATGGGAGAACGCTATCATAAGGTCCTCTACGGCGGTGGCGCATGATATCTGCAGGTGGTGTCCGGGATATCCTTCATGGACGGTGGTGTTCCTGATGTCCCAGTAGGACATCTTGTTCCATTTTTTGTCTGGGGGAGGCGTTACCAGGTATATCCCCTTCTTCATATCGTCGAATTTCGCTGGTCCCATGTATGCAGCGTATGGGATTATATGTCTCAAGTATTCAGGGGTCTCGGTGACCTCTATCTCTTCTTTTTCCGGGATGGTACACAGGTCTTTATCAATGATAAACTCTTTAGCCTCCTGCAGACCCCGTCGGTACCATCTCAAAGCATCTTCAAGGTCCGAAGGCGTTTTAGACGTGATATCCTTTAATACCTCCCAGGCATCCTTTTCAGCGTCTATCTTAGCAGCGTAGCTATCCATCTTTGTTTCAGTATCTTGGAAGTACCTTTCTCCTAACTCAAGTATTTCATCGGCGGTGTATCCCAGCTTTCTCTTTTTTAATAGTTCGTTGAACAATTCTTCACCGATTGTGGGATCATCGTTTGCCTCGGCCCTTTTATCCTCAAGCCATTCACTGTACTCTTCCATCGCCTGGTCCGCCTGGTCCACAGCTTCGCTGAGCTCCTTGAGGGAATCTTCCTCTATACCGTATCCTTGGGCGATCATCAACACCAATTTGAACAGCATGGGCAGCTGTTCTACGGACTCGATTGCTATATCAATCCACAAGCGATCCGGCTCCACAAGAGCTGATTTTGAAGACTCTATGAAGTCCGGAACACCTTCGATCCTCCCCTTTATACTCTTCAACCTTTCTTTGAAAGGTGCGAACTCCCGCTTTAAGAGTGGGAATATGCTCCCGCCTATTACCCCCGGTACCGAGGGATTTTTTTTCCATTGTTCTATCTTTTTATCATTGAACAGCATCATCTCTATTACGTGCAGTCCGATCTTCCTATCGAACCGGTTTTCCACCGATAATTCCTCGGGATCGAAGGATTCAAGAGTCTCTTTGGCGTTCTCCATCAACTCTATATCCTCCAGATGTTTCTCCAGGGAACCATCGGGCAGTAGATGATCGTAGTCGTGTATCCCAAGGTGGGTAGCAAATTGGGGATTCCTTTCTAAAAACGTATTGAACAGATTTTCCTCAAATTTTTCGAATTCTTTATCCGACATAAGTCAATCGCCATATCCGAAATTAAAAGGAGGTTAATATTATTTTCTCAACCCACGGCAGCTGTTGTTGATGGATGTGATAGAGTTATCATCTATAGAACAAACCGGACATGGTTATGGACAATTCGTCACACCGTGCGAAATTATCATAGAGGGATATAAGGCAGGTCAGACTTGTACACTTGTATATATATACAAACGAAATTTATATATAAGTAACAACTACCTATCCCTCGTGAAATGGAAATACGTACCGGTATTGGTGATATGCATTTTATTGATATCGACCATAACACACAGCATGTTTACAGAGGATGCAGCGGGAAGTCTGATAGTGACATCA
>JAWOAU010000013.1:0-6514 GCA_046498385.1 Thermoplasmata archaeon
AAAATATCAAAATAATGCTAAATTCATGAAAGTTGCCCATGAAAAACTTACTGTCCCAAGCATAGAACAGTATTATTTACACCCTCACCATGGTACCCTCATGGGCCAATCTGCTCAATAGTGTACCCCGGCACTCTCTATCGTTTGATCCGATATGGCCGATATCTGAGAGGGAGTGAACACGGGGATGCCGGACGATTCCAATCTTTTTACCAGGGTCAGTCGATCCATCATATAGGTGATCACTATCGGTGTATCTATGTGTTTTGTCAGCCGTAACTTAACAATATCGTAATCATGAAGCGATAAAAGGCATATTTTCGGCGGGAAATATGATATGGTTTCTTTAACAAGGCGGGTGGGGATTTCATGGACGAAATCGTTATAACCCATGATTATTATCCCGTGATCATGTGCGAAAAGGAACCGTCGATGCAGGAATGGGAGGCACTTTACGATGCTGCTGAGCAGTTCAAGGAGGAAGAATGCTGGGATCACATGTCGGATGATGATATATTCGGTGTAAAGGATATCGAAACGGGAGAGATAGGATACTGCTGTATAATGGGTGCCGGAGGAGAGCATTTCGCCCTAGCGGTTTACCGGGGATCCAAAGGGTTGGATGGTTTGCTGAAATTAAGGTACGGTGAGGTCGATCCGAATAACACTGGTGTGTTACACATGAACGACTGTTTGATGGCATCCTTTGAGGATAGAAAGTATCTTGATGAAAGGGATCGTAAGATCATCAAAAAGTTAGGACTCAAATTCAGAGGGCGTAACGCGTGGCCACTATTCAGGGATTACAAACCGGGCTATCACCCGTGGTTTTTGAATTCCAAAGATGTCAGATCCCTGACCACCGCTCTGAAGCAATCCATCGAGGTGTGTAAGAAGATCAAAGAAGATCCCGAGCTGCTTTATCTGGAGGAAGGTTACCTAGTACGAGTTCCTCACAAAGAAGGGGACGGAATAGTATGGAAAGACGAAAGGATCGAACCCGAACAATGTGTATCCGATGTCAAATCAACGGATATACAGATTCACGATGAACGTTTGGAAAAAATTAATAAAGAATATCGCGGCACATGGGAGATAGGTGCATTTCGCAACCCCGAGGGTGTCCAGGAGGATTCGAAAAGACCGTATTATCCCAAGACGATCGTGTATGTGGAACAAGATTCGGGGATGATACTCTCGTTTTTCATCTGTAAATCTGAGGATTATCATGAAGATATAGTTGACCATTTCATATCTGTTCTGGAACAGTCGGATGTTCTACCTCAAAATATTGTAGCTACGGATGAAGAAGTCCTGAACCTGATGTATCCCATAACCGAGAAAATGTGTATCATGTTATTCAGATCAGATCATCTCGAGATGGTGGATGAGGTCAAAGATCACATGTTCAATTTTTACCGATGAGGTGATGATGATGAAAACGCCGAAGGAGTTTTATCCCCATGAATAACGATGCCGGTATGGACCGTTTCAATATGCCCACGAACAGATACCCCCTCGATGATTTCGAGGGGTTTACGCCCAACGAGATGCACGGCCTTCTTTACACACCCTACTACGATGAAAGATCTCCTCTTTACATTAATCCGGAGCTAGATGACGAGCGAGTGGATGACGTTAGGATCTGCCGATACGTGAAGAAATATCTGGGTATGTTGAGGGAGCGGCAGCCGTTGAAACTGACCGCCAAAGGAAACCTGCCAAGAAATTTTTGTAGGGAACTCTGTGAAGCGGATATTCTGGAAGGCGACAGATTCGCTTTCAAGGATCGTCTGATAATGAGAGAAGAGGCGTCTTACTACATACATTTCATGAATGTATTCACACAGCTCATCGGATTCACATGTATGGATAAGGGATCCATATCATCGACCGAAAAGGCCGAGGAATATCTGGATAGTAGATCACCTTCGGAATGGTTCACACATCTTTTCAAAGCTCATACTGAAAAATTCAACTGGGGGTACAGTGACTACTATTCGGAGGCGGAGATCATCCAGGGTGGTTTTGGTTTTTCAATATTCCTGGTTCAGAAGTATGGTGATGAGCCCAGGAAAGTGAAATTCTATACGGAAAAATTCCTCAAGGCATTTCCGTCGGTTCTGAGTGAGTTCCCGGACAAGGGATCTGTTTCAGGAAAGAAACTGTTTAGATCATGTTATGAAACAAGGATGTTCGAGCGGTTTTTGGAACGGTTCGGATTGATAGAATATCCGGGTGACGAGGAAATTTTTTCCAGTGATAGACCCGTCGTGAAGAAGGACCTGATCGACCATGTTTTCAAGTGGAAAATTTTGTAAGTCAAGATCCTCTCTTGCTTAGCAGATATTGTCATCTGTAAATTACGTCTTTTGTTTTGAGTATATCTTTTTAGGTATGGAGCCTGTCCGAGTATTATTTTTTGACACCAGAGTTGATAACTTTTTATCTCAAGGGGTAGGGGTTTGTAAGATATAAACTAACTTATGGGGTCTTTTTCTACTGTTTTTGTATTTCTCAGATAGGCACTTACAAAATTTTTTTGATATGTCTATTAAAACATTGCCTGCAAAGGGAACTCAAAAGTTGATACATGAATTAGATGAGATTGACGATGAAGGTGGTATCCTCGCGATCAGAAGCCGTTAGAGATGCCATAAGGCAGCTAGTTCGTAAATATAACATCGAGAAAATTGGAAAGAGTCGGATGGGTCTTTATGGGGGATCGAAAGAGCGGTTTTTGATGCCGGACCCCTTTCTCGGCTGAGATCATATCGATTTCCCGTCTAAAATTCCATCATGGTCATGGGGCTATCCTTCGGTGAAAACAAGTTCAAGTTATCCCCTTTTTCACTGTGACTGATCAATTCCTGGGTAAATCCAGATCTTGAGAACAGATAAAAAACCTCCTTCCTCGTCTCGTTTTTCCAGCGAACCTTTACGCTTTTTTCCTTTAACTCATCCAGTAAATTCAACCCCACTTTTTTCTTCGACCATTTACACTCCCCGAAAAGGATAGTATCTTCCCTCTCGTTCAGACCGACTATATCTATCTCGTCCTCTTTGTACCACCAACGCCCCAGCTTATGCCACCGGCCCGATGTCCTCAGGAGCTCCCTGCAGACATCTTCGAATACCGATCCTAGATATCTGTCAAAGGATCTGTTGAATTCGTTTATCGCTCCTTGACCCTGCCAGTTTTCTATCTCTGTAAAATATGGTGAGACGAATCTGAACCAGAATTTGAAATAATTATCCTTTATCTTGTATAACCCTCTCTTTCTCCTGCTGTCTAGTATGGATATTTCCTTTTCTACGAATCCCAGATCTTCCAGTATATTGAGGTAGGATGAAACGTTTTTTGCCTCCATGTAACTGTGATTTGCGATGTCGGTGGTACGTGTGTGTCCGAAGGATATAGCTTCCAATATCTGGTAATATGTTTCGGGTTCTCTTAGTTCTTCTTCCAAGAGCATCTTCGCTTCCCTGAATAGAAATGCATCAGGACTGAAAAGATTTTGTTTAATCTCGCTGTTCACGTTTTTGCCTTTGAAGAATTCAAGGTATTTGGGTATGGAATCAGCAACACCAAATATCTTGATGATATCTTCCATGTCTACCCCTTGGAACCATTCCGATAGGTGTGAAAATTTTAACGGCCGGAGATTTAACTGGGCGGTGGTTCTTCCGTATAAGGGGGATCTTTGACTTAAAACACTTTTCTTCATCATCGATACCGCCGAACCGGATAAGATCAGGGTATGGTCCTTATCGCTCAATATCTCATCCACTATCCCCTGGAACTCACCGATGATATCCTTGTTCTTCATGAGATAGGAGAACTCGTCAATTATTACGATGGTTTTTTCATCGTTGGCTATATACTCGAAACAATCTCTGAAACTTTTAAAATTCGGTGTGGGTATGTTGAAAAAATCACCTATGATCCTGTTAAATTTATCGAGATTGTATCTCCACTTTCTCTCTTCACACATGAGGAAGATGCATTTTTTACCTTTAGAAAATTCCTGCAGCAATCTGGTTTTCCCCACCCTCCTCCTGCCGGTGATCACTATGAACTCGAATCCTTCTCTCGCGTGGTGGTTTTTCAACGAAGAGAGTTCATTTTTTCGGTTCACAAAGGGTTTTCGAATCATGATTATATAATCGTAATCCGTGTTGTTAAATGTTTCGGTGGTGTTCCCGTGATTGTGTTGCCTGGGAATTATTTCGCTCTATTTTTTGAAGATAAAGGGTGGGTAGGGACTGGAAATATGAGAAAATATCTTTATGATCTGCGGTTGTTTTCATTATGAACAGCGGTTGGTAACTGCGCAGGACTTTCGTCCTCCTATTCGAAAAAACAGGTTTTGTCGTGAGTTAGAAACGTAGTTTCTGACGTTCGCTTCGGGCAAGCCCTCGAAATGCCGTTGTTGATAAAAAATGGGGAGAAAACTGACGCTGCTGATAATGATTTGAGGGAGGAGCTTGGTGTTGAATTTTGGAAATCCGGATGGCAAAGGTAGCTGAATAGCATGTTTAAAGTCCGCCTATGATATACCTATATCGAGGTGCCATGAAACATGCTATACGCCGGAATGGATATCCATAAGGAATTTAGTCACGCTGTCGTGAAGACAGAACAAGGTGAAGTGATCAAAGAAGGAAGAATATCGACTAACAAAAAGAAGATCCAACGTTTCTTTAAAGAGGTGGGGGAAGAATTCGAAGTTGCTATGGAAGCTACGGGCAACTACGAATTCTTCTATGAAACACTCGAAGGATTAGCGAGCGTAGTTCATCTGTCCAATCCCTACAAAACAAGAGTGATCGCTGAAGAGAAAGTTAAGACAGATAAAATAGATGCCAATGCTCTGGCGGATCTTTTGAGAGGTAATTTACTACCGACTTCGTACGTTCCTTCCAAAGATATCAGGGATCTGAGGACCATCGTTAGAAGAAGAGTTAGATTGGCAAAGAAGAGAACGGAGCTAAAAAATCAGATAAAACACGAACTAAGAAGACACAATATCGACTATTCAAATCGATCGATATTCAAGGAGGACGGTATTCAATTCCTTAAAGAACTGTCAAATCCGATCATAGATTCTCATCTTAACATCTATAAAACTGTAGATGAAGAGTTGAATAACATGGAAGATGTGGTAATCAAAGAGGGATTGGAATATGAACAGGTCAAATTGTTGAACACCATACCCGGGATAGGACTGTATTCGGCAACGTTGATCTTTGCAGAGATCGCAGATATACATAGATTTACTTCCGAAGAGAAACTGTTCTCATATGCAGGATTGGTTCCTACCGTTCATCAATCCGGTAAAAATACTTACTACGGCAGGTTGAGTAGAGAACGTAACAAATACCTTCAATGGATATTGGTTCAGGCTATTCAATCTCACTTCCGATTTTGTCCAGAAAGTAATATATCTTCATTCTACAGACGACTGAAAAAGAGAAAACCTAACAACGTTGCTAAGATCGCAGCTACTAGAAAACTACTACAAACAATATATCATATGTTGAAAAATAACCATAAATTTAGAGTCAACGGTTAGGTGTGCCAGACCTTGAAACAGCGTCTGTGGCTTAACGACCACGTCTAACTGAATAAGGCATGCACACCTAACCGAAGGACATATGCTATACTGCGGCAAGGTGACCGCGAATAGATGACTGTCTTCGACTCTAATAACTTTTACGCAAAACCGTATGAGATGGTACCATGTCTAGATAAAAACCATCCCACCCACCCTCCTCCACCCCAAAAGAGTACAGCCAGTAAGTCTATATATCGAAAGGACTATTGGATATTACATCGGCGGGTTTAACATAGATGACTATATACCTCACTACTAATTATTAGGGATAATCAAATATCACTAATAACTTGACAGCCTATCTACATGTGAACGTTCGTTTAAGTTTTTATTAATGCACACTAGGAAAGGCTGTTTTTCCAAGGTTGGAACAGGGTGTTACCCACTGAATTCCAACCTTGGAATCATCCGTTCTTGGTGGGAGCAAACGGGGTTGGTCATTCGATATCTTCTAATTCAGAAATATCTTCGCCTTCTTCTTCCGTAAAAGCATCGAAATCTTCGTCATCGAAGGTATCAAATGGTTCCTCTTCCGGTGGTTCCTCTTCCGGTGACTGTCCTTCTGGCTCCTCTTTACCGCCTCGCCTCATCGCAACGACTATGATGATTATGAGGACTATGATCAGCAGAAGTAGCAGCCACCAGTAGTCTTCAAGGAAGCCCGGATCAGATGGTTTACCTTCTTCCTCTTGGAACACGGCGGTCACCGTTTTGTCGCTATTCATAGTAACAGTGGTCTCGGTGTTGGTTCCGGAAGCACCACCGGTCCATTCAACGAATTCCCAACCACTTGCAGGATTCGCTGTGAGTGTTACGGTGGTTCCGTCGTCGTACTCGTTTTCGTTCGGGTCCACATCTACAGAACCGTCTCCATCGGTGTTCACCGTTAGAGTGTA
>JAWOAU010000020.1:0-34675 GCA_046498385.1 Thermoplasmata archaeon
TACACTCTAACGGTGAACACCGATGGAGACGGTTCTGTAGATGTGGACCCGAACGAAAACGAGTACGACGACGGAACCACCGTAACACTCACAGCGAATCCTGCAAGTGGTTGGGAATTCGTTGAATGGACCGGTGGTGCTTCCGGAACCAACACCGAGACCACTGTTACTATGAATAGCGACAAAACGGTAACCGCCGTGTTCCAAGAGGAAGACGATGACGAAGGTGAACCATCTGATCCGGGCTTCCTTGAAGACTACTGGTGGCTGCTACTTCTGTTGATACTCGTCATAATTGCCGTTGCAATCTTGATGATGCGCGGTAAAAAGGAGGAGCCAGTGCAAGAAGAGCCTGAAGAGAACTTTGAGGAATGGGACAACGAAGAATTTGGTGAGGAAGAGGACTTCTCATCACCTTCCGAAGAACCGACAGAGTTCGAATAGAACTGGGAAAACAATATTCCAACGGGATCTAACCGATCCCCTTTTCTTTCTTTTTTTAAAAATCAAAACTTACCGAGCAGGCTGTACTACCCTCTATCTCTCCAAAGGCCAGCGTTCAACTTCCAAACGGTCCGCGGTAGGATATTCTTCGATTCCAAAGCAATCATAAGGTAAGAGATGATGTATTTGTTCAAGGATTTCAAGACATATCTCAACACGTTCTTTAGTATCGTCGTACCACACCATTTTCGAAGGTACGGCGTACTCTTTTTTTAGCAAGGACACGATCTTTCTGGGTTCATCGCACAGTATGATTCCCCTGATAAGAAGTCCTTCGTCGGTGATTATATCACCTTTTTTAGCGGTATTCCTGCATCTCCTTTTGATACGATTGCGGAGTTGTACTGCATCTTTAAAAGATGAGGTGCAAAAGTGGATGGGAATATCTAAGCCAAGTTCTAGCAGAGGTGCTGCCGCTTCGCCGCTCCCTATGACCGCACTTGAACCCGATCCAGCCTGCCGTAAACCCCGATTGGTAAGTGCTTTCCAATTAGTGGATGAGAACTCGAGTTCATTGAGGTTAATAAAATCTATATATGGACCAAGTTCCTGTATCAAATGTTTTAATTGATCTTGCATACCAGGGATGGACGGTACCTCTAGCCCAACATCCATGTTGTAATCCCGCAGCTCAAGCATTAACGGAAGAAATTCTGTGTTCTCAATGTTTTTCCAGATATCAAAGGGAGGGTGAAATCTAATCTCGTCTAGACCTTCTTCCTCCATAATTCTTATTCTATCGAGTTCGGTAGTAGAAGTGTAAAGGTGTATATGGTGACCTTCTCCGAACTCACTTTTCAGAAGGGCTATGTATCTTGGGGTTAAAGTTGAAATGAGAGGATCGCCTCCGGTCATACCCGTGCCTTCTGCATCGATACTCTTCGCCTCTGCTATGATATCTTCGTCATTCATCACCCTGCGTTCGTTTGCGAATGTTACATTCCTTCCTTTTTTTTCCTGGGACAAGGGGCAGTACCAGCATCTTTCAGAACATCTACCGGTGACCATGAGGACCATTTTTGCACCTTTGCCGCAGTGTATGCACCCCCTAGGTAATTTACCGGTATAAGCGGACCCGCATGATAATTTTTTTGTTTTCACGGATTAAAGAGGTAAACATCAGGTACTTAAGCCTTTACTCGGCTAAAGTTAAATGCGTTCCTTTTTCAGACCAAAAGATATTATAGTCGAATGTAGGTATATCCTTTAAAATGCACAATATGGGTGTTAACAATGACAGATGATAATACGGTGTATATCGGAAGGAAAGAAACTATGGCTTATGTACTTGCGGTAGTAACCCTTTTCAATAAGGGTACCCAAAATGTGGTTATCAAAGCCAGAGGACGATCTATCAGCAAAGCCGTTGACGTGGCAGAGATAACTAAAAATCGCTTTATAGAGAAAGCGACAATCTCTGACATCGTAACGGATACCGAAAAGATAGACGAAAAAGATAGTGACCGTACGGTCAATGTATCCTCTATAGAAATAACAATGGATCTTAAGGAATAGAGTTGATACACGCTCTTGTGTTTATCTACTTTTGAGTGAGCTTAGGCCTTTTTCTCCCAAAAAAAAGTCCCTTCTTCCATGACCGTATCCCCATCGAAAGCCATCTTACCTTCTTTCATATTCTTTATGATATCTATATGGACAGCACTCACATTACCTTCCAGTCCCTCACCCACTGAGATCGGTACCGCATATCCTAGAGCCAGATGTATGGTATCACCCATCTTTTCATCGAACAGCATATTCCGAGTGAATCGGTTGATATCCCTGTTGGTGCCTATGCCGAGTTCGCCTAATCTACGAGACCCCTCGTCGGTATCCAATATGCTGGTCAGCAGTTCCTCATGAGTTTCTGAGGAGTGATCTACCACCTCACCACCTTCGAATTCAAGCCGTACGCCGTGTATCTCTCTACCCGACTGCACAACCGGTAGGTCGAAGTACACCTTTCCCTCCGTACTCTCCGGTATAGGTGCAACATAGACCTCTCCGCTGGGAAGGTTGCGCTTGCCGTCTGAATTTACTGGATTCATTCCTTTGACGCTCAAATACAATTCGGTATCCGGTCCTTCTATGCAAACCTCGTCAGTGTCCGAAAGTTTTTCTCGTAAGAGCTCCTGCATATCATGTACTTCCTGCCAATCCCTAATTATGCTGTTATAAACAAAATTTTTATAATCCTCCAAGGACATACCAGCAAACTGTGCCTGAGAGGGTGTAGGGAATTGGGTAAGGCATACTCTCATATTCGCCAAAAGGTTCATCAAAGGTTGGTTAGCCCTTGCGAATGAAGAAAGAATGTCACCAGGTACTTCCGCCATGGATGAAAGGTTGTCGTCGCCGATTATGGAGATGAAAGCGTCCGAGGCTTCAACGAGTGAAACCAAATGTTCGGGTGTTTCAAATCCCTCTCCATGCTCTAGCATGTATGTACGGTTTGTCTCGTTTGAATTCATTATCGTAACCGGTTTTGCTTTCCTAGCGCCCAGTTCCTTGTAAAGGGCTAAAACCAGTTCGTAAGCCGAAGGGTGTGCCCGTATGATGACCTTATCCCCTTCTTTTATGTCCGTGCTCCAATCACAAAGGATCTGAGCGTGTTTTTTGATCCTATCGTCCATATTATCATCTCTTCTTATGAAAAAACTATAACGTGTGATGATTTATAATTATCGTAAAGAGGATGCTTTTAAATATATAACTTATTGATGGATCCTAGCACGGCAGTTAAGATCTTCCATAATGCTTTTAACCGACGCCCATGTAAGGTCTCTAAATGTCACCCGATTCTCAAGATTACAGCAGTCCTTGGTCTCTGAAGTTTGATAACTTACTGCCCGGTTATTCATGGTACTGGTGGTGGTGGATTTTCTTTATAAAGAATCCTAAGGACCCGGAAAGACCCAAACAGTTGATGATGTTATGGTCCACCAAATACACCGATGATATATTGATACATGACAAACGCTGGTCTGTTAGGAAGTTACCAGCATGGGAGGACAATGTGCTGAGTTTCAGTGCCTTTGTAGCTGCTTGGTGGTACGATGGAGAAAAAATGCACGACCCCATACTTCTTGATGAAATGGACATCGAAATTACAAAGGAAAATGGAAAAGGAGAGCTGCTTCCGAAAAAACCAGGAATCGACTATAGGTTTTTTGGATCCCCTGAGAAATACTATGTCAATATAATCGATGACAAAAATGACTTCAGGATGGAAATATTTCCATGGAGTGATTATCTCTCCCGGCACCGGTTCAAAGATAATCATTACACAAAAAAGTACAGCTATAACATAATGAAGATGTATGGTATGAAAGTCAGGGGAAGGGTATACGGAGAGCAAGTTACGGGTAGTGCATACTTTCAGAGGGTAAACGTAAATGCCCCGGTTACTCCTTGGTACTGGGGGTTAGTGCACTGTGACACCGGTAGTTACATCCATTATTTTATCCCCTTTATCGGCCCGCAGATGTTTCGAACTAAAAAAGAGCAAAGCTCAATATTTGATTTTGGAGATATCCCCGTATCCCGCTCTCTTCTATTTTATCGTAAAGAAGATAAGACGGAATATCGCTTCAAATCAAAGAACGTAAAGGTGGATCATCATTTCAAAAATGATTTGCCTGTGTTTATTATAGAGGGGGAAGACGACGAACACCGCATACGTATCGAACTCACAGCACATTCCAGAGCATGTCAGAGACTGGAGGAGAAGCCTAAGTTCTGGATTAAGTCCATATTGTTTTACAATGAATATCCCGCTACCCTAACGGATTTTTATTTTGAAAAAAAAGACGGGAGTTTAGTAGTACGAAAAAAGGACCTTGGAAATACCTATGCTAACTTTGAGCACAGTTGGGGAAAGATGCTCTGATGCACAAATAATTTTTAAACCCCTCCGAGTATCCCATGTCGATATCATGAGAGAGGTTCTGCTGACGGATATATCCGTGGGAGATAGGATTAGAATCGAGAAGGACGGACGCGATTATACAGGCATACTCATGCCTTCTCATCGTTTTAGCGGGGATGACACTATCACATTAAAGCTGGATAACGGCTATAACATCGCCCTCCGAGTTACACCTGAAGATGATGTACTGCTGCTTGAAAGTGGAGATAAGAAAGAAGATAAAAACATGGATTTACCGGATATCCGGGAAGGCCTACCTCACATTTCGATACTGGCAACAGGGGGTACCATCGCCAGCTACGTGGACTATAACACTGGTGCGGTCCACCCCGCACAGACTGCCGAAGAGATGATATATTCCAACCCCGAACTAGCTGAAAGATGTTATCCGTCTGTAAAGATCCTCTTCAGTAAATTGAGTGAAGACATCGAGCCAGAGAACTGGACGACCATAGCTGATAAAGTCATAGAAGAGTTTCGTTCCGGTGCCGAAGGGGTTGTGATCGCCCATGGGACCGATACGTTGGGATACACTTCCGCCGCACTTTCTTTTCTATTGAAGGATCTGCCGGGACCGGTGGTATTGGTGGGTTCACAGCGTTCCAGCGACCGGCCGTCCAGTGACGCAAGCTTAAATCTATTGGCGGCGGTTGATGTGGCTAAAGAGGATTTATCCGGAGTGTACGTGGTTATGCATGAGAACTTAAACGACGATAGGTGTTCGATACATCTCGGTACCAAGGTGCGTAAGATGCACACCAGCAGACGGGATGCATTTCGATCCGTAAATACAGAACCGGTTGGATGGGTAGATCCCGAGGAGGAGAAAGTAGAGTTAAAAGATGTTCCGAGAAGAAACAATCGAACACCCAAGAGGACTGGAGATATAAACGAGGATGTCAGCACGTTATACGTGTATCCTGGGGTAGATGAGAGTCGGCTCCATGCAGAGGCCGACGGTTTGGTGTTGATAGGTACTGGTCTCGGTCATGTGCCCACTAAATTGATACCGTCCATCAAAAAGCTAGTCGACGACGACATACCCGTAGTGATCGCAAGTCAGTGCTTATACGGTACGGTGAACTGCAACGTTTACTCCAGCGGACGTATACTGGCCGATACCGGAGTCATATCCGGTGATGATATGCTACCTGAAACCGCGCTGGTCAAACTTATGTGGGCCCTTACTTTAAACGAAGATGTCCGGGACACCATGGGTAAAAACATAGCCGGCGAGTTTGCAGAGCGGAGGTGGTGAGCAATGGATGGTATCGACTATGAAGAACTGGGACTTAAGGTTGGCCTTGAGATACACCAGCAGCTGGATACAAAAAAGTTATTCTGCAGATGCCCCTCCGAGATGGTTGAAGATACCGGTCCGGAATTGTTACGATATCTCAGACCTACCGCCAGCGAGTTGGGAGAGGTTGACAGGGCTGCGCTCATGGAAGCTCGTAAAGGGCTGCGCTTTAGGTATCAATGTCCCAGGGGATCGACATGCTTGGTGGAGATGGACGAGGAACCCCCTCAAGGCCCGGACCTTCAAGCTATGGAGCTGGCCCTTAAGATATCGAAGATGGTCAATGCAATCGTGGTGGACGAAGTACATTTTATGCGGAAGATAGTGATCGACGGATCGAATACAACCGGTTTTCAAAGGACCGGCCTGGTGGCGATGGACGGCGAGTTGATCATCGACGGAAAGCGCATAGGTATCTCCCCTATCTGTCTTGAGGAAGATGCCGGTAGAAAGGTGGAATCTAAAGGTAAGGAGAAGACATATCGACTTGATAGGTTGGGTATACCCCTTATCGAACTGGCCACGGGTCCGGATATATCTTCCCCGGAGGAGGCAAAGTACGTGGCCCAGTACATCGGCGGATTGCTTCGGGCTACTAGGAGTGTAAAAAGGGGGATAGGGACCATACGTGAAGATGTTAACATATCGATCGCCGAAGGTTCCCGGGTGGAGATAAAGGGAGTTCAAGAACTAAAGATGCTGCCCACTTATATAGAGAATGAGGTGGAACGGCAGCTGATGCTGATCCGTACAAAGGAGTTATTGAATGATAGGGAAGCCGCCGTTTTGGATAAGATATACGACCTTTCCGATTTATTTAAAGAATGTTCTAGTAAGATAGTTAAATCCGCTTTGAAGCGTGGAAAGGGGATATATGGTATTAAACTGAAAGGATTTGAAGGAACTTTGCGCGGGGAGGATGGAAAGGCAATGCTGGGACCCGAACTTGCGGCGTATGCAAGAACCGCCGGTGTTGGAGGGATATTCCACAGTGACGAACTTCCTGCTTACGGTATAGATACTCGGGAGTGCGAGGCGGTGGCGGTCGAGCTTGATATAAAAGAGGATGACGCTTTCGCCCTGGTCGTGGACGAAAAAGAGCTGGCAAAAGAAGCCCTGGAACAAGTTTGTGTACGGGCGCAGATGGCAATGGAGGGAGTTCCTGAGGAAACTAGAAATGCCGTGGAAGACGGAAGCACGGTCTTTCTCCGCCCCATCTCAGGCAGGGCCCGTATGTATCCGGAGACGGACATATCCCCTTATCCTGTTAGTGCTAAAGTGCTGGAAGAACTTGAGATCCCGGAGACCCCTGAAGAAATGATCCAGCGATTTGACGATGAGTACGGATTGAACAGACAACAGAGCTCACAACTCTTCAGAAAGGGCTATGACCTTTTGTTCGAAGAGCTGATGGAAGAAGGTATCGATGCGTCCATCGCCTCCAATACGTTTTTACATATTTATCCCGAGTTGCTAAAAGAAGGATATGGACCGGACGACCTGAGCGAATCCGTACTGAAGGATGTTTTGACCCGTGTTAAAAGCGGTGAGTTCGCCAAAGAAGGTATATCCAGCGTATTGATGCTGGTCCTGGAAGGCAATACCGTTGATGAGGCGGTTTCCAAGGCCGGTTTAGAGGGGGTGGATGAAGATGATGTCAGGGCCGTGATACGAGAGATATTAAAGGAGAGGGAGGAGTTTGTACGAGAGCGTGGGCTAGGAGCAATGGGGCCGCTGATGGGTGTTGTTATGAGGGAATTTCGTGGAAAGGTCGACGGAAAAAAACTGAGTAACATCCTTAAGGATGAGATAGAGAAGTGGTGTAGTTAATATGGAAAAACTGTTAAAGGGGCTTCAGGAAGATAACTCGGAAGATCGAGCGGAGTGTGCAAGAAAACTCGGAATGAAGGGAAACCGGGAAGCGGTTCCCCATCTGATACATGCGTTAAAGGACGAGGAACCCTTGGTACGAGCAAATGCGGCACTGGCTTTGGGACACCTTCCCGAGTCGAAAAAAACCGTCAAAGCGTTGATAACTTTGCTAGAGGACGAAGAATGGGTAGTGCGTCACGATGCCGCTATTGCTTTGGGTGAACTAGGGGTGGATGAAGGCACGAAGCCCCTGATAAAGCTCCTTGATGATCCTGTGCTGGATGTACGCAAAAAGACGATAAATGCTTTGGGAAAGATCGGAAGTGATGAAGGTATAAAAGAGCTGGAGACCCACGTGGATGATTTAGAAGTTCTTGATGAAATGGTTGAGGCATTTTCCCTTAACAGCCACAATAAAAGTTTGATAAAGTTATACGAGATGGGGACCGATGATATCCGGATAAAGGCCATTGCGGGCATAGATGCTGCACCAAAGTACGTAGACGTACTTGTAAAGGCACTGAAGGATGATTCATGGAGGGTTCGGGAAGAGGCGGCAAGGTCTCTCCGAGGGTTCTCTACAAAAAAAGTGCTAAAAGCACTCAGCTCCAGATTAAAGGACGACAACCCCCATGTTATAATAGAGGCACTTCGTTCGCTGGTCGAAGCCGGTGACAGCGAAGTTATATCTTTACTGGAGGGTATCAAGGATCACCCCGAACCTTCGATAAGAGAAGAGTGGGGGCGCGGGGTTTCAGCTTTAGGTGGAAACTATATGGATTTGATAGAAGCTTTCGAAGAGGAAGACAATCCCAGAGTTCGGTGGACCTTGGCTGAGTCCATGGGACGGAATCCCGGATGTTTAGACGAGCTGCGAGAAACGTATTCCAAAGCCCTGGGAGATGAAAAGATATTACTGGCTTGTTCCCTGGCATGGGCAGGCGATAAAACAGGCATGGATGAGGTATTCCAAGCCCTTGAAGACAATCGATGGAAGGTTAGACAGAAGTCTCTGGAAGCAGTCCGAAATGTTGCTTTTGATACATTAAATAAAAAAGAAAAAAAGGGACTGATAAGAAGAGTTTCTGATCTCCTAGAGGATCCTGATAAATGGGTCCGGATCGAATCCATAAAGGTATTGCGCGGCATTTCAAAGGAGGTAGAGGAAGACGTATCCCTATCGGAGATGTTGGAGAAAAGGATGGAAATAGAGGTGGACGAAGATGTTAAACAGGCGTTGAAGGAATCCTTGGATGGGAAAAAAAGTTAATATGCCTTCTATCTCTATCTCCATGCGATGGATAATAGCATGTTGGTAATATTAGCTATATTGTTGGGGTCCGCCTTCATACCTTCTCTTTGTTATTTACTCTGGGTACGGAACTCTGAAAAGCACGACCGGATCGCCTGGAGCTCTATATTCTTGCTTTTCATGTGGGGTGCGGTATTCGCCGTGATCATGGCAATAATACTTTCTTTTTTATTCGTAGGCGTACTTTCACTAGAGACTTTACAGCAGGAATATATCTTCCTACAGCGCCTTCAAGATCCCACTATGATGACCTTGGTCATGGTTTGTGTCATAGCTCCCATCGTGGAGGAGTTTACAAAGGCCATGGGCGTGGTATACTTCAAGGGTAGGATATTCGAGTTGGAGGATGGTCTGATACTAGGTGCGGCATCCGGTCTGGGATTTGCGGCAACGGAAAACCTACTGTACGGGAGCAGTGCGTATATCCAATATGGCTTTCAGGCCTTTGTCATGGTAATAGTAATTCGCAGTATCGCCAGCACGCTGCTCCACGGTAGTGCTAGCGCTGTGGCGGGATATGGAATATCTAAGGGAATGATGTACAAAAAACACTATGCCGTACCCTATTATCTCGTGGCTGTGGTGATGCACGGCTCTTTCAACTACCTTGCATCCATTGGAATGTTTTACGGGGGAGATATCCCCTTGATAGCATTAGCAGCCGCTGTAATGTTTTCCTTGATATCCTTTAAGCTGGTCAGGGGAAAGATTAAAGAACTCGATAGAAACGTTACCCTTCGCAGATAGTTGGTACAAATGAGAGCAAAAGATGCATTTCCACCAGAAGGACTTCCAGAAAAACAGATTATAGACCGTATCCTTAGAGCAGCCGAGGAGGATATGGATTTTGACAGCGGAAGAATATTCGGTTCTATGTGCACCTCACCTTTGGATATAGCTAAAAAAGTACACAACATGTTCCTTAATACCAACCTAGGGAACCCTGGATTGTATCGGGGCACGGTGAGTTTAGAAAAGGAAATTCATGAGGCGGTTGCATCTTTAGTAAATGCTCCAAAGGGTTACGAGGCAATATCCGTAGGCGGTGCAACCGAGGGGAATATATTGGCTCTCTGGAATGCAAGAAACAAAAGCGGTAAAAAAAAGGTAATGCTGCCTGAAAGTGCTCATTTTTCGTTTAAAAAGGCCTGTGATATTCTCGAAATGAAGCCTGTGATGATCCCCCTTGATGATGATTACATGCCGGATCTAGAAGTGTTAGAAAAAAACATCGATAGGGATACGGCGATCATCGTTGGTATAGCGGGAACCACCGAACTTGGCATCATCGAACCTATTGAGGCCATGGCGGACATAGCCGGAAACATTCACCTTCATGTGGACGGTGCCCTGGGTGGATTTACTATTCCATTTCTCAAGGAACAAGATAAGCCACGTTATGATTTCAGCATACCCGGTGTTGACTCTTTGGTTTTAGACCCGCACAAGATGGGCCTATCTACCATTCCTTTGGGGCTGTATTATTCGAGAGAAAAACACCCCATTTCCGTTGAATCTCCTTACCTGACAGGCGAACATCAGAAGACCATAACCGGTACCAGGACTAGCGCATCGATACCCGCATTTTGGAGTGTCGTTAAATACCTTGGATTTCAGGGCTATGTTTCCATAGTTGAAAAGTGTATAGACAACACCCGTTTACTATTTGAAATGGGGCAAAGCATCGGTTTAAAGCCCATCATTGAACCAGTTCTTAACATAGTTTCTTTCCACCATGAGAGGCCTTATGAAGTAGTTGAAAGGATGGACAGAAGTGGATGGAACATATCTCGTACGGTTAATCCAAAAGGGTTACGGTTCGTTGTAATGCCCCATGTAACGGAGGAGTCCATACGTGTTATGCTCCCGGTTTTGGAGGAGTCTATTTGATTCTCAGCGGGTATCGTTTTGATACTGAAAATCTAAGAAAAGAACTCAAAGAGATGGGGGTGCGTAAGGCTTTACTTCAGGTTCCGGACGGATTGCGTTATAAGTCGAAGGAATTAGTGAATGAATTTGATGTGGATACGGAAATCTGGGGAGGCAGTTGTTATGGTGCGTGTGATCTCCCTGCATCCATCGATGATGCAGACGTGCTGATCCACGTTGGCCATTCTGAGATCCCCAACTTGAAGCCGAATTATCCCGTGATATACGTGGAGGCATGGAATACTGCCAAATACGATGTACCGGATGATTTTGTTGAAATGTTTACCGGTAAAAAAATCGCGGTGTACTCAACCGTTCAATATATGGAACAGCGGGATAAGATGGCTGATATACTAGAGGAAAATGATGCCGAGGTAACAATGGGAAGGGGAGATGAGAGGATCAAGCATCCTGGACAGGTTCTAGGATGCAATTTCTCTTCTCGTTGTGAAGCCGATGAACATATATTCATAGGTACTGGATCTTTTCATCCCGTAGGTCTGTCTCTTTCTCTTAATAAATCGGTACACGTATTTGATCCTGTGATGGAAAGATATTATACAACTGAAAAAATGTTAGACCGATTGTTGAGGAAGAGGTTCGCATCCATAACCTTGGCAGAAGAAAAGGAGTCTTTTGCCATCATCGTTTCCGATAAGATCGGTCAGGAACGATATGGATTGGCAGCCGATCTAAAAGATGAATGTGACCTCTGTGCAGTAGTACACATGAACGAGATAAGCCCTGATAAAATAGATTCATTGGGATTCGATGTGGCGGTGAACACGGCATGCCCTAGGTTGGCCCTTGATGATTCCATCCGCTTTAAAACCATTATGCTTACACCCTGTGAATTCAGGATCGCCCGAAAAGAGTTAGAATGGGATGAATGGAAAATGGACGAGATAGACTAATCTAGCCGCTGTTTTCGGCGTCTATTATGTTGAACCTCTCTTTATAGGTTGTGATGACCATCATACTTTTGACATCTTCTATTCCTGTAAGGCTCGAAGTCTTTTCCAGTAGGAATTTTTTCATATGGTCGTAATCCTTAAACCTTGCTTTGATCACAAGGTCGACATCGCCAGTGACCAGAAACACATCTTCTATGTTGTTCGATTCGGAGAGCTTTTCGGCCACCACGTCTACCTGTTTGGTATCTACCTTGATTGAAATAATAGAACTAACACCACGACCTTCGTAATAGCTCGATAACACTTTTTCGTATTCTTCGTTTACTTTTCCTTCACTCATACTATCAACTCGATTTCTGAGATGCGATACGGCTAGTTACAGCCGTCGATTGTTTTATCATTCAGAGGGCATTTTCGATCTCTTCCTGAAGATCCTCATAGACCTGCTGCAATAGGTTTTCAAGCAGTGGATTTTCGTATTCTACATACCGACCTAAGCTTGTTTGTACCTTGGCAAGGAACGACGAATTATTTTTTACTATTTCTATCGTACAGAGGGTTTCTTCCATCCAGTCACCTCATTCAGTTGGGGGTACAACCATCTAGTATATAAAATTTTTTACACGGCATTTTTATAACACCGTTTTAATCCTAAATTCAAAAGACATGACCTATCCATCAAAGTTTTATAGTAGTAGAATATAGTCCACACAAATTAGATGAAGGTGTTTCCAAATGGTAGAGTTTCAAGTATCTATTGCTGATCCAAAAGAAGGGAAATCTTTCCAAACAAAGGTTGACGGGCATCATGCCAACTCGCTGATAGGTAAAAACATCAACGACAAGGTTGACGGAATATTCGTAGGTTTACCAGGTTATAAACTCAGGATTACGGGAGGAAGCGACTCTGGCGGCTTTCCCATGAAAAAAGGTATGCCATCACCGGGCCGTAAACGAATAATTGGAAAGAAGGGTGTTGGTTTTAAATCAAACCCTAAACACGTAAGGTTGAAAAAAACCGTAAGGGGGGGCAGAATCTCCGCAGACATATCACAGATAAATATGAAGGTGGTAGAGCACGGACCCAAAAAAGTATCTGATGTATTTCAAGAAGATAAAGGAGAAGACTGATGAAAGTACCTAGACAGCCTGAAGTAAACATCGGTTTGGTAGGTCACGTAGATCATGGGAAAACCACGCTAACGGAAGCTCTCAGCGGCGAGTGGACGGACCGTCACTCCGAAGAAACCAAGAGAGGTATCAGCATAAGATTAGGCTATGCGGATACAGCTTTCTATAAATGTCCATCATGCCAGGGTTCCGAAGCTTATACACCTAATACTAAATGTCGTAAATGTGGGGGTGAGGCAAAACTACTCAGGGCGGTTTCATTCGTGGATTCACCCGGTCACGAGACACTCATGGCAACTATGCTTTCAGGGGCGTCCATGATGGATGGTGCGGTTTTGGTAATCGCGGCCAACGAGGAATGTCCCCAGCCCCAGACTCAAGAACATCTTATGGGATTAGACATATCTGACGTTAAAAACGTTATAATCGTTCAAAATAAAGTAGATCTTGTGACCTCGGAGAAGGCGAAGGATAATTATCAGCAGATAAAAAACTTTACAAAAGGCACAGTTGCCGAAGATGCTCCTATAATACCGGTCTCGGCACACCATGATGTCAATATAGATATATTGATAGAGGCCATAGAAGAACATATCTCTACTCCTGAAAGAGACGAGAAAGCATCTCCCCTGATGTCGATCGCACGTTCCTTTGACGTCAACCAACCTGGCACATCCATAAAGGAGTTAAAAGGAGGTGTGGTCGGCGGAAGTGTCGGACGAGGCACACTCGAAGTGGGAGATAAAATCGAGATACGACCCGGCTTTAAAAATGAAAGTGTCGGAGAGCCAAAATGGGATCGTATAGTCACTGAGGTGCGGTCACTTACGAGCGGCGCTTTGAAACTTGATAAGGCAAGACCCGGTGGGTTGATAGGTGTAGGAACAGGCCTCGACCCATCCTTGACTAAATCCGATAGCTTGGTGGGACATGTGTTGGGCTATCCTGACGAATTACCTCCAATAATGGAGGACTTTGTGATGAACGTTCATCTTTTAGATAAGGTTGTAGGTGTGGATAGAGATCTTAAAGTCGAAGAGATAAAAACTCGTGAACCTTTGATGCTTACCGCCGGAACCGCGACTACCGTTGGGGTGGTGTCCTCCGCCAGGGGAAAGGAGGCAGCTGTTAAACTTAAAAGGGCTGTATGTGGGGAATCAGGCCAGAGGATCGCCATCAGTAGAAGGATCAAGGGCAAGTGGCATCTTATAGGATACGGTATAATCGAATAATTTTTTAGCCTGTTTTATTTGGAACTAAGTTCATAACATTCTAAGCACTAGACCGTGATGAGAATAAAAAGTGAGCAACTGACAGCGGGCCAAAGGCCGAAAATGGGCTTCAGGCAGCTCGGTTTACCTTTCTCCCCGTAGGGAGCGAGGCTCCGAACCTAACCCAACGACCAAGGGGTCCGCGAAGGACCTAGGCTTCCCATGGGCTCGCGCTCCATAGTACCACAGAGTACGCTGGTAGGCTTAACTTCTGGGTTCGGGATGGGACCAGGTGTTACCCTACCGCTATGGCCGTCACGTTGCTCGTTAAAAGAGTTAATGTGAACCTATATATATACCTTTTGTCCACCAGCTCTGGACGAGTTTGATGTATTGTTAAACGAACAAGTATTTCGTCACTTTTCTCCTCGATGCCCGATCCGGGATTCCGGTCGGAATATTCACTGCGTTCATATTCCAAATGCTCGTGCATTTAAAAACAAATGCACTCACGAACCTCCGGTTCTCATCCCTCTCCGGTCACTTTTTCTCCTTCCGGTCGCAAAAGTGCCCGATCCGGGATTCGAACCCGGGTAAGAGGCTCCGCAGGCCTCCATGATATCCAGACTACACCAATCGGGCTGTTTTGTTAGACCTTTGTAAGATAAACTACTAATTTAATTTATCGACGCTCTTTCTAGCGATAAGAGGGACAATAATTATCTATGGTGGTGTTCATTGGGGTTAGGTCATAATCATGGAAGTAGGACTAGTAGGAAAGCCGAATGTAGGTAAAAGTACATTCTTTAATGCTGCAACACGGGCCGATGTAGAGATGGCCTCTTATCCATTCACTACCATCGACGCAAACAAGGGTGTGGGATACATACGAGCACCATGTCCTCACCGGGAATTGGGTGTCGAATGCGAACCAAATCACACGCCATGCATCGACGGGACTCGGATGATACCGGTCAAGATAATAGATGTGGCGGGTCTCGTACCCGATGCCCACACGGGAAAAGGTCTGGGAAATAAATTTTTAGATGATCTACGACAGGCTTCGGTGTTGATACATATAGTTGATTCAAGCGGTTCTACCAACGCAGAGGGCGAACCCTGTTCGGTAGGTCGACACGACCCTATTTCAGACGTAAAGTTTCTGGAAAAAGAAATCGACCATTGGATCAAGGGGATCTTAGAGAAAAACTGGAAAAAAGTTTCCAGAAGATTGGAGTTATCAGGGGGGAAATTGGACAGGGTGATCTACGAGCAGGTTTCCGGTCTTGGGGTGAGTGAGGGCAAAGTTTCTTCGGCCATAAGAGACGCCAAGGTACCTGAAAACCCTAAGGATTGGGACGAAGAGACACTCTTTGAGCTGGCAAGGAACCTTAGGCTCAAAAACAAACCCATAACCATCGCCGCCAACAAAGCGGATATGGCCCCTTCGGAAAACATATCTGATCTCTCCGGGCTTGATTATGCGGTGGTATCCACCTCTGCGGAATACGAACTCGCCCTACGTAAGGCCTCGGAGAAGGACATAGTGGATTACATGCCTGGTGACCAGGACTTTCAGATACTCCGGGAGGACATAACTTCACCCCAAAAGAAGGCACTGGAGAAGATAAAGGAATTCATGGCGCACAACAACGGTCTCGGAGTTCAGCAGGTGCTGGAAAAAGCGGTCTACGATCTCTTAGACATGATAGTGGTATATCCGGTGGAGAACGAACATAATTTCACAGACAAGGAAGGAAGAGTTTTACCCGACGCATATCTCATGCCTAAGGGTAGTACTTCCGAGGACCTAGCCTTCGCCGTGCATTCAGATATAGGTGACGGATTCATACGTGCTGTGAACGCACGTACCCAAAGGGTTATAGGAAGAGACCACGTTATCCAAAACGGAGATATAATTAAGATAGTATCTTCAAGATAAACATGAGCGAAAGGTTTAGAATATTAGCTGGAAGTTATTCAAGCTTAGACGACAGTGTAAGGATTGAGCTCTTTTGCCGCAGTGAAAAAGGTTATTCCGCTACACTCCTCTATGACGGGTTCAGACCGTATTTCCATCTGGTAGATCCTCCGGAAGATATGCTCGACCCGCTGAAATATGATCAGGAGATAAAAGGTATAAAGGATGTGGAGCTGTGGGTAGACGGTAGTGATCGACCCTGTAAAAAGGTGATATGTACCTACCCCTGGAAAGTGCCAAACTATAGGGACCGCTTTTCAAAAACATGCGATGTGCTGGCTGCGGATATCCCCTTCGTTCAAAGATTCCTTTATGATCTTGATCTGCCTTCGACGGTTACGATCGAGGGTGAAGAGGTCGAGGATGAAAAATATCTTACCAAAAGGATATTTAAGGTTAACAAATTCAAGCCCGCCGAACCTTTTAAACCTGACTTATCATATCTCAGTTTTGACCTGGAGAACAGTTTGGATGACGATACTATCTATACCATCTGTGCCGTGGTTTACGACGGCAAAGAGCGTAAAAAGCGCTGCTTCGACGGTGACGAAATTAATATTTTACGTCGATTCCAAAAATTTGTCTTAGACGAGGACCCGGATGTGATCACGGGATACAACATCAATGGATACGACCTACCAGTGATAATAGAACGGGCTAAACATTGCGGCATGGAAACGCCTTGTTTCGGCAGGGACGGTTCAGAATTAAGAAGCGTTGGAAACCGTATGTGGAGATCGACAGGGCGGGTGATAGCTGATACATGGTGGGCTGTGAGGAGTGAACTTAACTTAAAGAGAGAGACACTCAACGATGCGGCCTTGGAGGTATTGGGCGAAGAGAAGATGGATGTTGATCCCCTTGAGATGGATAGTGAGTGGGCCGAAAATCCCGAAAAAGTTAAAGAATACTGCCTTAAAGATGCCGAATTGGCCTTGGACATACTTCTTGAGTTGGGTGTTCTTGATAAGGCCATGGACATGGCGACGGTATCTCGCCTTCCCGTAGATGAGGGCCTGAACGGTCGAACTTCAACCCTTGTAGATTCAATACTAATAAGAGAGGCGGACAAGAAAAAGATAGGCGTTCCACTGACTCATCACGGTGGTAAAAGAGGTAAGATCAAGGGAGGATACGTACATACTATCGAACCAGGTCTGTACTACTGGGTGAGTGTATTGGACTTTAAAAGCATGTATCCCAGCATCATCATGGAGAACAATATCTGCTTCACAACACTTTCTGAGGACGGAGAGATATCCAGTCCTACCGGAGATCGTTTCCTGAGTAAAGATCAAAGAGAAGGTCTACTTTCGAACATACTTTCCAGCTTGATGGATGAGAGGGATGAGGTAAAAGAAAAGATGAGGCAGGCCAGCGGCAAAGACAAAAGCTACTATGACGGAGTTCAAAAAGCAATAAAGATATTGATGAATTCTTTTTACGGAGTATTTGCCTCGTCTTTTTACCGCTTTACCGATCCCCGTATAGGTGAAAGTATAACCGCCTTTGCCAGAAAGAACATAAAAAAGGTGATAGATGATTTAGAATCCGAAGGTACGAAGGTCATCTATTCTGATACCGATAGTGTATTTTTTCAATCCACTGAAGAGAACTTAGAAGGTACCATAGCGCTCAGCAAAAGAATTGCAGACGAACAAAGCCAGGGCGACATCGTATTAGAATTTGAAAAGGTGCTCAACCCTCTTTTCAGCCATGGTCGTAAAAAGCGTTACGTTGCTCGGGTGGTTTGGCCCGAGGAGGACATGCTTGTCCGGGGCTACGAACTTCGCAGGAGCGATTCATTCGTTGCCCAGAACCAGTCTCTTGAGAACGTGTTCAACCACATCCTTGACGGAGATATAGACGGTGCCCTTGAAATCGCTCGTCGTTGGGTGGACCGGGTTCGGAACGGAGATATCGAAAAAGAAAAATTGGTCATATCCCGTTCCTGCAAAAAGTTTGATTCGTATGTAAATCCTGACAGCATGCCCAACGTTCAGGCGGCTAGGAAGATGAAGGAAAAAGGATACAGGTTCATACCCGGAATGAAGGTGTCTTGGATAGTGACCGATGCCAGCAGGACGCCGCAGGAAGTTGAACCCTGGTTATCTGATACTGAGGATACCATCGAACCGGATTATCGCTATTACGCCCAGCGTGTAGCCTTGACACTATCCCGTGTTACCGAGGTGTTCGGATGGGATGAAAAGGGACTTCTTATGGGAAACAAACAATCAAACCTGTTTTCTCCAAGGTTCGATGATAACGATCAAAAAGAGGATAAAAAGCAAAAACCCAGGAAAGAAAAAAAGGACCTTACTCTACAAGACTTTATGTGACAAAAACTCAACAATTATCTCTCTGCAACCACTATCCACGAGTCGTGACCTTTTCCTTCCAAATCTTCGTTTGATAGATGGCGGATGTTTTCAAAGCCTGATTTTTTCAGCAGATGGTCCATTTGCTCCCGAGTGTAAAGCTTGAGCTGTATATCGTACTCACCTTCGGTGATAACACCCTCTTCGTCCACATGAAGTTTCTCCACAATATCTAGTATTTGACTGTCCGCATGATAACTGCTTCTATTCAGCTTCCATACCTTTAAACCCTTAGGAGTGTCTCTTATAGGTATGTGTCTTTTCTCCGGACGTTTGAAATCCTCGGTCGGTGGATCGAATAGTTCCAGAGCCATCCCACCTCCAGGTCTGAGATGCGCATAGATCTTTCCTAGGGCTGAGTTTATATCATCCTGTTCCAGAAAATGGTGGAAGTCGCCGGTGGAGATGAACACAAAATCAAATGTTCGTCCGAGTTTGAAGTATCGGGCATCCTCTACTATGAGTTTGTCTTTTTCCAAGCTCGCTTCCTCGAATTTCTCTTGGGCACGATATATCATAGATTGGGTAAGGTCTATACCGGTCACGTCAAATCCCTTCTCCGCAAGGCCTACCAGGATCTCACCCGTACCGCACATAAGATGTAATACCTCATCACCATACTCGGATGCTAGTTTAGCCCAGCTCTGTATCTCATCCTTTCTATCAGGAAAAAAATAATCTATCGTATCTGCTCGAAGGGCGTACATTTCCGTCATATCTGCGGGCCTTACCCTTTTCATGGTTTGGAAACCCCTCTGGATTATTTAACTCTTTTGAAAGAGTCAGTCCAATGCGACCAAGCCTTCATCGTTTATACGGCATAACGTACTTTCCCTTTCAGGCAGGGACCTATGTTTGACTATGGACAATTGGCGAACATGTTTTCTTCCCTTCTTTTGGATCTTGATGATAGTCTTTGAGTTATGGTACAGCATGTGTCCTCCCAAAGGCTGTTCGGTACCGTTGCTCTGATCCTGATAAACCTGGGTGGTGATAACTATAGGTACGTCGTTTTTTCTAGCGATTCTGAGTAATTTCACCATCTGTCTCCCGAGCATGGAGGTGGCGTTGATTTTTTCATCGCAGTTTATCATGGTTCTGTAGAATATGGTCATACTGTCTACCACTATCAACCCTATATCTATGTTAGTTGAAAAAGCCAGTCTTTCGATCTCTTCCAGGCGCTTTGTTTGTTCTTTGAAGGAGTGTGCTCTAAAGAAAAGGGTGTTTTGAAGTACCTTGTCGGACTTGTCCCTTGACATCTGTTTTAAACGTTCGGTTGAGATGCCCTCCGTGTCCAAATATATTACCTTTTTTCCTTTCAACGCAGCGTTCCTGGTAAGCTGTAAGCAAAGGTTGGTTTTTCCCGTCCCCCCTCCCCCGTATAACTCCGTGATGTTACCGGATTCTACACCACCCCTCAGCAGGGCGTCAAGGGGTGAGCATCCCGTAGGTAATTTCATGATGAACACAAAGAGGGTGGTTGATTTTATTATTTATGGTTATCTCTTCTTACGGTGTCCGTCTTTAGGTCGTCTTGGAATTGAGGGGGTGAGTATCTACCCCATCTCCTGTACCAATGTATGAACCATAGGGCCAGCAAAGAAGCGATTATCGTGATCGGCAATAAAAAGCAGTATAATACGGAATAATTTGCCGTAGGCATGGCGGTTATTTCTTTACTCCTTCTACCTTCACCTGCGGCGTTAACAGCACTTACTCTGTAATGATAAGACACACGGTTTGTAACGTTTTGGTCCTCGTATTCAAGGGTATTAGCAGGTACGGTATCGATAAGTACGAGTTCGCTATCTTCCTCTTTTCGGTAGATATAGTATTCATCTAACTCCACACCTCCTTGGAAATCCGGGGGCTTCCACGAAATCTCCACTACAGTATCTCCTGAATAAGTCTCAAGTTCCTTCGGCTGGTCCGGTAGGACCGCCGCAGTTGTATTTACAATATCTGTTCTCTCCCCCTCCCCAACAAAGTTTATGCCGCTTATTTGATAGTAGTAGGTTTGACCGATGGTTACTTCATCATCTGTAAAAGTCAAGGTCTCGGGGATCACGGTGCTTAGACTTATCTTGTCCGGTTCGGTCCCTTTATATATCCTATAGCCCATTATTTCCCCTCCGCCTAGATCCGGAGGGGGTTCCCAATTCAAGGTTAATTTTCCATCGTCTACTTCTACACTCAGTTCTTCCGGTGTTGAAGGTACGCCTACAAAGGCATATATTATTCCTCGGGTGGAAGCGATGTATACCGTACCTAGTATCCCGATGGCCGGAGAGGATACTATTTCCCCCCGAGTATTCATCCTCCACTTCTCTGTTCCGTCTGGATTCAATGCGTATGCATGTTCGTCCTTGGAACCGAAGTATATTGTACCGTCTGCTCCTACAGCCGGAGATGAGACTATGGCGTCGCCGGTGCGGAATTTCCACTTCAAGGTCCCATTTTCATCGAACGAATAGAGGTGCCCATCTTCCGATCCGAAGTACACATCGCCATTGGGTCCTAGGGACGGGGAAGATATAACGGCGCCTTGGGTGGCAAATTCCCACCTCACTACGCCTTCTTTGTTTAAGGCGTATACTCTTGAGTTGGATGAGCCTATGTAGATGGTGCCGTTATTGTCTATGGCCGGGGACGACATGATCTCAGCACTGGTTTCAAATCTCCATTTAGCTCTTCCGCGGGTGTTGTTTACAGCGTAAAGATTACCGTCATGAGAACCGATGTATACCGTTCCATCACTGCCGATAGCAGGTGAAGAACTCACAGCACCTCCGGTTTCAAACCTCCACATCTCCGTTCCATTCGGATGAACTGCGTAAAGGTTATTATCAAAGGAACCAACATATATGGTGCCTTGATCGTCTATCACCGGTGATGACCTTACCATCCCCTCGGTTTCAAAAGACCATCTCAAACGACTTGTAAAATCCACGGCATACAGACTCTTATCATTGGATCCAAAGTATATCGACCCGTCGTTCCCTATAGCTGGACTGGAACGTACACTGCCGTTGGTCTTAAAACTCCACAGTTTTATAAAGTTTGAATCAAATGAAAATGCATTAAGGTTTCCATCCTCTGAACCGATGTAAATACTAGAATCAACCGATACCGCTGGAGAGGATCTGAATGGTTCCATATCTTCCCAGCTACGGTGGTTTTTCTGATTGATCTGTTCGGTCAGGTAAGGGCTTAGGCCCGTATTTCTTTGGTCCCTTCCGAAACCAGACCACGGAGTTTCTACTTCACCTTCCTCCTCGGAATTTACCGACGTTTGGCCAGGTACGGTAATAGAGAGCATCAAACAAATCAAGAATATTATACACAGTCTTTTCATAGTATACCTTCTCTTTTTTCAACACGTGGCAGGTACGTGTATTCTATCGATAATCTACACCTCTTACTTGTCATCAAATTATTAATTAAAAACCAATCATTTAACCTTTTTGGACACAGAAGGAACTTTTAGAGAGGGAAAATGTTTTTTACTGAACTATGTTCTGCTGATAATATAAGAGATCAACCATGGAAGAAAAGATAGAAAAAGGACGGTCAAAAAAATGCTGCTAGGCCTGATCGGTCCTGCGGTATTCGGTGTAAAGATGGGTGCAATAGTTGCGGGTACCGACCTCAATGGGATGATAATCGATAGGTTTGACGTGAAAAAGACAGCTCCGAAACAGAGGGTACGACCCTCAGACAATTGATCGATGTACTAGCCAGCCTGACAGATCTAGTGAGCGGTTCCGCTGATGCAGGAACCCCTGTAGTACTGGTTAAGAACCTCTTCTAACGAAGCGGTCCGAATTTGGACGCAAAAAAGGAGTAGAAGAGGTTTTAGTATATTGACTGGACGAGGTCCTTGATCTTGTTGAGGTTGTTCTCCATCTCCTCTATCCTTGCCTTTTCTTCTTCTTCTATCTCCTTTATGATATCGTTTATAGGTTTGTCTAATTTGTAACCGTGTACCGGCCGCCCCTTTCCTTCTTTCTTGATATCCCGTTTATCCATCCATTCCTTAGATCTCATTGCTTGAGTGGCGATGGATACTTCAGGTTGTTTCAAGCCAGTAGCGTTTTCGATATCTCTCCTCGTAGCTTCGTCTTTACCGGCGACGAAGACAAGGGTGAGGGCTATATTCCTTTCAACACCTGCTTTTCTGAGTCTATCGACCAGATCTTTTTGTTTTTTTGTCAATTTCTTTTCAGCCATTGTTTTCCACCTTTTTTTCGTAACTTGTATTTCTATCATTTATTGTGCATATCATATCGTTACTTCTTTTTATATTTATGGGTTCATTTATGGATCCGAATTACTAAATTTTCTTTTAGTTTATATTTATTAGATCATCTTAGTTTCTTCGTTATCTTTTGCATCGGCTTAGCGGTTTATATACCTTTGCATCATCATGCAAGTGTTAAATCAAAATCTATTTATGGCCTGCTCCCATCACTATGAACACATGAAAGCCATCTTCGTTCAGAAAAAGCACATATTGGGTAATAAGGAACACAATTTGGACATCGTCTTAAATACGGCCTCCAATACGGACACCGAACTCCTAATATTTCCTGAAATGTTTTTAACTGGATACACTTTGGGGGATAAGATATGGGAACTAGCCGAAGTTATCCCGGGCCCGTCGTCGGAAAAAATATCTAAGGTATCCGTCGAAAAGGACGTTACTATCGTTTGTGGGATGCCTGAGAAAGAACTTCCAGGATATGGACGGCTTTTCAACTCAGCACTGGTGACCACTCCTGATGGTGGGATCAACAGTTACAGAAAGATACACCTTCCGAATTTCGGGCCCTTCCAGGATAAGCGATATTTCGAGTCGGGCGGGCTACCGGAGTTGATAGATACACCGGTGGGAAAGATAGGTCTGATCATTTGCTACGATATTTTTTTCCCGGAGTTAAGCAAATATTACGCCATGAACGGTGCTGATATGATCATATGCATCTCGGCCTCTCCCTCCACAACGCGAGTTTTCTTTGAGAAAGTAATGTTCGCCAGAGCTATCGAAAACACGTGTTACTTACTGTACTCCAATCTTATAGGTCGTGAGGAACAGATGATGTTTTGGGGAGGAGCGGCTGCCGTATCCCCAAAGGGGACTATCATTACTAAGGTACCTTATTTTGAAGAGAGCTTGCAGGCCGTAGAAATGCATAATGAATTGGATATAGCAAAGTCAAGACGAGGTCGACCGGCGTTGGACGATACCACTGAAATGTTCCAAAAGAGCCATTTTTAAGGTCGAACATGAAAAACATTTAAAATCAACCTCGTAATATACCCCTTGATTACCATGTTAGAAGAAGTATCCGATATGATAGGTCTGCAGGTGTATACAAAGACCGGACTGTTCCTGGGAACGGTGAATAACGTAGTGATGGATTTGGACGTAGGGAAATTGGATGGGATATTCGTTGGAGATACTAACCCACTCCTTGTTGAAGATTCCAAAAGTGTCAACGTTCCTTTCAGATGGGTCAGCGCCGTGGGCGATATCGTTTTACTAAGGTATTTCCCCAAGCGAGTGTCGATATCAAAATCCGAACAGTGAGTTGTCGACATGGCTGTCAAAATACCATCCTCATGTTTTATTGCAGATGATGCAGTCATAATAGGAGACGTGGGCCTTGGTGAAGGATGCAGTGTTTGGTTTAAAGCCGTGATCCGGGGCGATAAAAACACCATCAAAATAGGCGAAGGTACTAATATTCAAGATTGTGTCGTGGTACATGTGGATAATGAGAACCCCGCTTCTATCGGCAGAAATGTTTCCGTGGGCCATGGAGCGGTGGTTCATGGCTGTACAATAGGTGATGATGTTATAATAGGTATGAACGCCGCCGTATTGAGCGGTGCCAAGGTCGGTAAGGGTTGTATCATCGGTGCCAACGCACTTGTTACTTCTTCCATGGATATACCGGATCACAGTTTGGCCGTGGGCATACCCGCTAAGGTAATCAAGACAGATGAATCACTTATGGATTCAATACGGTCCAACGCTGAACGTTATCACGAAATGAGAGATGCATACAAAGAAAAAAAATTCGTACCCCATCCTCATTAGAATATCGATAAAACCGAAGGGAGATCATCAAGGGCACCTAGGAACCAAAGTCCCGCTATAAGTCCGATGAGTAGTATCATTACCGCTGTAAATTTTACAACGTTCCACAGTAACCATATAACCAAGGTCAGTGCCGTTAAAGCGGCAAGCAGTATGACGAATAGGGGCATATTTTGACTATTTTCAGGACTATATATATATTTTACTCTCGAATTAGAATTTTTCTTTAAAAACTCCTGGAACATATGTTATACGATTTGCGACTTTTGCCCGCAAACCATGAAAGATTTAATATCCCTCATCCAACTTTGTTCGCTTGCATGATACCGGAAGCCAAAAGATATGTAGTGTGTAAAGGAAGCGGGACTAGTTCCGTTTCCCAGATCAACGCCTTCGATGAAGCCCTCGTAGATGCGGGCGTTGGAGATTTAAACCTTATCAAGGTATCCTCAGTTCTACCGCCGGACATAGTCGAGACGCGTGAGATTCCTAAGGGCATAGGTACGTTTCACCCCTGTGTTATAGCCCGGGCCGAAGGTTTTAAAACCGGTCTCAAAGCCGGACTTTGTTATGGTTTTAGGGAGGATGGTTCAGGGGGATATGTGGTGGAACATGCGGTTACAACGGATGATATTACCGCGGATGAATTTAATGAAGTGTTACATCAGCGTTTGATGAGCATTGGGGAATTGAGGGGTGTAAAACTAGTGGATGTGAAGTCAGAAATATCCGAGCGGAGTATAAAAGACGAAGTCTACGGATGTGCCGTAGTTGTGTTGGTGTATTTACCATGAGTGGAGAGCGTTACGGTATCGTCGTATGTACCTCCTGCGGGTTCGCCCGGGCGGTAGACCTCCGGAATAAGACCACCGGATGTTCCCACTGTAAAAAGAGATTGGACCTTTCCAGGATGAGGATATATTATAAGACAAATTCCACCAGCGAGCTTTCTTGGGCCGTAGGCCGAATGAACGCCAAGCTTAACAAGTCCGAAATTCCTGTCCAAGAAGAAAAAGAATCGGACATATACGGCCGGATAGTAAAGAGACTAAAAGAGGGGAGTAATAGGAAAGAGCGTTTAATCATCATGGCCTCCATGTTAACCAGTGAATTCGGATCCTTCGGGCGAGAGGAGATGATGATGCTGAACGAGCGGACGGACCTTGGAGATATAGATGAGGTTATGGAACATCTAAGAAAATTAGATGAGATCTATGAGCCGAGAGAGGAAAAGTTCATCATGGTATTGATTTGACCATGTAATATCCGTCAAGAGCGTAACCCCGATCTCGATAGTATTCTCGCGCACCGATCCCGCTGGTAACCCTTATTTTGCCCCATTCGGAAGCGATACTCTCGCAGGCCTCTAACAGCTTATTACCGCAGCCTGTATGTTGGTAAGATATAGGATCGGAGTCCAGAGGTGTCATATGGCCGACCACCTTTAGTTCCCTCAAGGTGGGCGGATGATCCTCTTTCACTCTCAGCCTGGCATAGCCTATGAGCAGGTGACCGTCTCCCAGTTCTAAAAAGTGCTCGGTACCTCCGGAGGCTTTGTATGTTCTGTGTTTAAGTTCTATTTTCTCGAGAGTTACTTGTCTTCTACCGGCTTCCCTACAGCGGATACACCTACACGCACTTCCCTGTTTTTCCATCTCATCCCAAACATACTGTCGGAGGTTGCTGTTCTTCACACCGCTTTGGATCAAGGGAGACGGGATGTCACGTTGAACCCGTTGAATTCTCACATAGGGCGGTACCACTGATTTTATTTTTGCAACTAACTTTGCTGCTTCACGGGTTGAAAGGGGCGAGTATTCCCCCCTCTTCCACATGTTGTAGAGCTCCGTCCCTTCGACCACAAGCGTAGGGTATATCTTGATCATATCCGGCATGAATTCCTCGTGGTTGAACAGTCTCTCAAAATCTTTTAGGTCTTGCTTCGGTGAACTCCCCGGTAGACCTGGCATCATGTGGTAGCACACCTTTAGACCGTGGTCCTTGCATAACTCTGTAGCTTTGATGGACTCTTCGGTACCATGCCCCCTTTGTATGTTGTTCAAAATATCGTCCCTCAAACACTGCACCCCCAGTTCTACCCGAGTAGTACCGTAGGAAAGCATCTTCTTCAACTCTGTTCTTCCACAGTAGTCCGGCCGGGTTTCCACCGTCAACCCTATACATCTGTTCACCGCGGTTTCATTTTTTTTGATGGCATCCTTCAAGCAATTTTCTTTTGAACCGTTCAAGGCATCTAAACAGTCTTTTACAAATTCGTGTTGATATTTCAGAGGTCTAGCTGGAAAGGTACCACCCATGATGATCAGGTCTGCTTTGTCCGTACCGTGTCCTATGGAATGATACTGTTCCAGGCGGTCCTTTACCTGTTCATAGCCTGAGAATTCGTTACGGACCCCCCTGAGTGCAGCGGGTTCTCGACCGGTATAAGACTGTGGGCTTGAAAAACGCGAGTCCGGTCCACCCGGACATACGATACAGCGGCCGTGCGGACACTTTTCCGGGGACGTCATGACCGCTATTACCGCCACTCCCGACAGACTCCTTGCTGGTTTTCTTTTCAATAATTTTATGACTTTGACTCGGTCCTCTTCTTTATCCAGAAACTTCTTGGTAGCTTCTATCAATTCGGCATTTCCCGGCACTTCCGACATCCCAAATTTTTTGCATATTTTGAACTTCTCTTTCTGCAGTTCCTTCTTTGAAACAACCTTGTTTTGTACTATCCTGAATACCAGGGTTTCTAAAGGGTCCATCTGTACAACTATTTCATCCCTGCTTATAACACTTTTTCCCGACCGGACAAAGTATATTTTCCTTCAGAAAGATATATCATGCTTAACACCTTTAGCCGTACGGATGTCTAAGAAGATTCATATTAGAATCGGAGAAGGCAAAGATGCTATGAGCCTAGATGAGCTACAGGAGATCATAGAGGAGATCCAGTCGAAGCATCCTGAGCGAGAAGTGTTCTTCGACGGCGACGAATATGCCATCTGCAGCAGAAAAAAGCGGTCTTGAGCCTACTATATCCGCCGAATTGTCTTACAGATTCCAAAATCATTATATGTATCATAGCTTTATCCCTTGATTGTTGATGACCATGGTAGATTATAACCACATATTCTCGGAAAGGGCCCACGGCATGAAGGCCTCGGAGATACGCGAGCTGTTGAAACTGACCCAGAGGCCGGGAATTATATCTTTTGCAGGAGGACTCCCAAATCCTGACGCTTTTCCAAAAGATACTACTCAAAAAATAGTGAACGAATTATTGGATGAGATACCGCAAAAGGTACTTCAGTACGGTTCGACGGAAGGGGTTCCAGAACTTAGGGAGGCCCTAGTCGAACACATGAATAAGAGAGGGATGAAGATAGACAAAAACCAGATATTGATAACTCACGGGTCCCAGCAAGCGCTGGATCTATTGAGCAAGGTATTACTAGACCCGGGTGACACCATAGTTGTAGGATCACCTACGTACCTAGGTGCGACCGGTGCATACAGAGCCTTCCAGGCCAGGATGGAAACGGTTCCTGTAGGTGAAGAGGGTATGAACATGGACGAGCTAGACGAAAGGCTGGACGAGTTGATCAAAGCGGGAAAGAAACCTAAGTTCGTTTACGCAGTGCCTACTTTCCAAAATCCTTCAGGTGTAACGATATCCGGCAAGAACCGCAAAAGACTGCTTGAGATAGCCGAGAAGTACGACGTACTGATAGTTGAGGATTCACCTTATTCATATCTCAGATATGAAGGAGAACCGCAGCCACATCTCCTTTCTTTAGATGGAGAGGACAGAGTAGTTAGGCTGCAGACCTTTTCAAAGATACTAGCACCGGGATTCAGGATCGCATGGACAGTGGGTCCGGCTCAGCTGATAGACAAGATGGTGATCGCAAAGCAGGCGACAGACCTATGCACCAATCCCTTCGGGCAGTATGTGGCATGGAAGTACATATCCTCCGGCGCACTTGACGAACATCTTGAAACTATAAAGAAACTTTACAACGAAAAACGTTTGACAATGCTCGAAGCGATGGATGAACACTTTCCACCGGAAGCAAAGTGGAAAAGACCTCAGGGAGGCATGTTCATTTGGGTTACCTTACCCGATTACGTGAACACTAGAGAGATGTTCGAGAAAGCACTTCAGAGAAACGTAGCATACGTCGTTGGCGATGCTTTCTACGTTGAAAACGAGGGACACAATACAATGAGATTGAATTTTTCTCACTCCTCCGAAGAAGAGATTAACGAAGGCATAAAGAGACTGGGACAGGTAATTAAACAGGAGTTAAAGGAAAAAAAGGGAAAGTTAAGAGAGACCATCATCACTCCCTGAGAAATACTTCTAAAGAGGAGCGTTGACTAGCAGTAGGGCTCGTAACTTAGTTCAAACAGTTGATGTTTCCGCTAGGTTTTAAGGTATGCCAATAATGCCCGGACAGTAACCTTAATAATATACTACTCTATTGTTGGATTTACTAGATGTGCCATGGGATCGCACTCGGGATATCCATGGGGGGTAATAGTATGCCAGAGTTGGTTTATTCAGAGCAAATAGGAAGGTATTTCAAATCCTTAGAGAGTGAGGCCAAGAGATGTTACGCAGTTGCAGAGGTTGCCAGAAAAAAAGGATATGATCCTGAAACAGAGGTAGAGATACCCATGGCGGAGGACCTCGCCCTACGGGCGCAGGAACTGACAGGAATAGAAAATACTGCTGACAAGATACGGGAATTGAGCGAAGCATATGAAAGCAGGGAGGAGGTCTCGATAATGATCGCCAAGGAGGTGGCTACACGAAACCAGGGTTCGCCGGCGGAGAGACTGGAAAATGCGGTAAGGATAGGTTTAGCCGTACTCACCGAGGGCATCCTTGTAGCACCTTTAGAGGGTATAGGCACGGTTGAAATAAAGACCAACCCCGACGGCACCGATTATGCCGAGATATCATTCGCGGGTCCTATACGCTCTGCAGGAGGAACCGGGCAGGCCATGAGCGTTCTGATCGCAGATATAGTCCGTAGAGAGTTGGGCATAGATGCATTCAAAGCGAAATCCACGGAGGTACAGAGGTTCAAGGAAGAGGTACCTTTGTACAAAAAGGCTAGAAGCCTTCAATATACCCCATCTCCGGAAGAGATAGGTATAATCATCAAGGGCTGTCCAGTCAGCATCAGTGGTGAAGGAACGGAGAAGGAAGAGGTATCCGGAAACAGAGATTTACCCAGAGTAGAGACCAATAGGATCAGAGGTGGTGCTTGTCTGGTAATTGCTGAAGGTATGTGCCTTAAAGCCCAAAAGATCAAAAAGCACGTTGACAAGCTGGGTATAGAGGGCTGGGATTTTTTGGATGAGTACATCAACAAATATGCCAGTTCTAAGGACGGCGATAAAAGTGAGACAAAGGAAAAAGGCATATCGCCCAACTTCAAATATATAAAGGAAACCATCGCCGGTCGTCCTGTATTCGGGCACCCGTCGGTTAAAGGCAGTCTGCGTTTGAGGTACGGCAGAAGCCGGACTCTCGGACTTGCATCGATTGCAGTTAATCCCGCTACAATGTACCTTTCAGGTGAATTCATGGCCATCGGTACTCAGGTAAAAATAGAACGGCCGGGAAAGGCCGGAGCAGTAACTCCCTGCGACTCCATCGAAGGGCCTACGATACTGCTTAATGATGGCAGTGTGGTTAAGGTAAATTCAGCTGAAGAGGCCGTTGAGATAAAGAAAAATATGAAAGAGATAATCGATATGGGCGAGATACTGATCCCCTTCGGCGAATTTCTGGAAAACAATCATCCCCTGGTACCGGGTGCATACTGTCACGAGTGGTGGATCCAGGAAGCAGAGGTAGATTTATTTCCTGAAGAGATAACACCTCAAAAGGCGGTCGAGTTAGCTAAAGACGGAGCACCTCTTCATCCGAACTACGTTTATTTTTGGGATTACAGCGACAAAGATAGTATTTCCTTTTTGAGAGATCACATTAGCCAAAACGCCAATGTAGAGGATAGTCTGACTGTTGATTTTGATGAGGCGATAAAAAAGACGATGGAGGACATCGGACTTCCTCATACCCTTAAAGGCGAAAAGATAGTGGTAAAAGAATACGAACCCTTTCTTTATTCCTTAGGCCTTGACCTTGAAGCCTTGGAGAAGTTAGGTGATAGCGATGCGGAAGACCCTATTGAATATGTTTCCGCACTCTCTGGGACAACCGTTAGAAGTAAATCGCCTACTTCGATCGGCTCGAGGATGGCCCGTCCCGAAAAGGCTAAAGAAAGGCGCATGAACCCCGCCGTGCATTCCTTATTTCCCTTGGGTGAATCCGGCGGTTCCCAGAGACTCATCCCAGAAGCAGTGCAAAAAAAGGTCATCGAGGTAATAGTGAGTGCTAGGAAGTGCATAAAATGTGGTAAAAAGAACGCCCAGATACGTTGTACCTGTGGCGGGCGTACCGAGATAATCGGCGAACCCCGAATGCAGAGGATACCGATTCAAAATATTTATCGTCAGGCATTGGTTATCTTGGAGGGCGGAGGCAACATAAGCCGTTTAAAGGGAGTAAAAAAGATGATGAACAAAACAAAAACTCCCGAGGCTTTGGAGAAAGGGATCCTCCGGGCAAAACACGATGTATATGTTTTCAAAGATGGTACCACAAGGTACGACATGACCGACCTTCCGGTCACCCACTTTAAACCTAAAGAGATCGAACTATCCATTGAAAGGGCTAATGAGCTTGGCTATACCCACGACATACATGGTAAAGAACTCTCCGACGAAAACCAGGTAGTTGAATTGATGGTCCAGGATTTTATAGCTTCTGAAGATGCCGGACCATATCTGGTAAAGGTAACAAACTTTGTTGACGAGCTTTTAACTAAGTACTATGAATTGGAGCCTTTTTATAATGTGGAAAGTTCAAAAGACCTCATCGGTCACCTGGTAGTTGGACTGGCACCTCATACGTCCGGCGGTGTACTGGGAAGGCTCATCGGGTTCAACAAGGGAAGGGCGGGATACGCACATCCTTTTTTCCACGCAGCCAAACGTAGAAATTGTGACGGTGACGAGGACTGTATAATGTTGCTACTGGACGGCCTACTGAATTTTTCTCAAAGTTTTTTGCCTGAAAAGCGCGGTGGAAAGATGGATGCGCCGTTGGTTTTAACCACCCGCATCAATCCCGATGAAATAGATAAAGAGGCACACAACGTCGATACCATGTGGAGCTACCCTCTGGAGTTCTACCTGCAGGCTAACAAATACACCGACCCCAAAGATGTGATAGACATCATGGATACTGTGGAAAAGAGGTTAGGAACCGAAGGACAGTATCAAGGTTTCGGATATACCCACGATACCTCCGACATCTCCGAAGGTCCCAAGAGCAGTAACTATACCAGACTCGGCAAGATGACCGAGAAGATGGAAGCCCAGATACAGGTGGCTAAGGTCATAAGGGCGGTGGATGAACACGACGTTGTTTCCCGGGTGATCCAAGATCACTTTATACCTGATCTTATGGGAAATTTCAACAAGTTCTGCCTTCAAAAGGTGAGGTGTACAAAGTGCAATAAAAAATACCGTAGACCACCCCTTAGTGATAAATGCACCTGCGGCGGTAATCTAACGCTGACAATACACAAAGGAGGGGTAAAAAAGTATCTAGAAACTTCTTTGAAAATGATTGAGAGGTTCGAATTACCGGACTACCTCGCACAACGTGTTAAACAGATCGGGGATCAGATAGATTCATTATTTGAAAATGATAAGGTATCTACACCTAGTTTGGAAGAGTTTATGTGATATCAACCAAAGGAAAACAGGTCTGCCTGCTTTTCCTTTCCACCGGAGTTCATTATCTTATCCATCAAATCTCTAACACGGGACTCCGAAAAATCTCTCTCACCGCAGAGAAAATCGATCATGCCTTTAACGTCCGGTTCGCAGAAGGATACTCGGTAATCGTCGGAAACGGTGGGTTCCAAAAACAACTTTTTTATGGCCGGATAATTTCCTATATTTTTTTCTTCATCCTTCAACACCTCTTTGAGGTTTCCCATCTTTTTCACCTTTTTCAAACCCCTTTTCGGTCCTATCCCTTTGATCCCTTCGTTGTAATCCGTACCGCAAAGCAGTGCGATATCTACCAATTGTTCGCGGGTGATATTTAGCTCATCCAGGGCCTTGTCCAGCACTATGATCTCAGGCACGATGTCCTTATACTCCTTTCTTCCAGGCATTTTTCTTTTGCCGGTGATTGTGAGATTTCTTACCAATCTAGGGGCGCCGCAAAGGAGTGAATCAAAATCTTGACTGCCGACGGTCCATGCATCACCTTTGATGACCATGTAAGCGGCCTGTGCTTCTCCCTCCGCCGGTGCTTGGACCCAAGGGATACCCATAAGCTCTAGAAGTTTTTTACTACTCTGCACTATATCTTTACTCATCCTCGATGTTTGCTGTGCCTTGGTCCGTGCTCTTTCAATATCTCCTTCTTCCAAGGCAATTTCGTACTCCTTCTCGGCTTCCTCTTTCCGCATCTTACGTTTCTCCAGAGTCCCCTCTTTCATGGTATCCGGTTCCCCGTCTAGTACGTATATAGGCTTCAGACGCCCCATCAAAAAGTTGGCGTTCCTATACAAGAGACCGGACAAGTGAGAAGTTACATTTCCCTGAGAATCGGTCAAAGGTTTGCCATCCCTTTGCCGTATACTAGCTAGAAACTGATATATTATGTTATAGGCATCCAATGCTATCTTTTTATCTTCAAGATCTTGGATATCGATCTCCTTCGAAGAGAGTATGCTTCCTAGGGCGACTCCCATATTATATCACCTAAAATACCGCTCCCTCGGTATGAACTTCTATACCTTTACCGGTTATCTCATAGGGTTTGACCGAGCGAGAGTGTTCGATGCGCCGCATCTTTAAAACTTGGATGCTCATTTGAACATCCTGCTTACTGTATTCGTAACCCAAAAGTATGACGCCGTCCACAGTATACTCAACCAAACCGTCTCGTGAACTCCGGGGATTTTCGTCTTTGACCTCTGCGGTGAGTAACGTAGTGGCCCCTGTATCCTTGATCATCGAGCACAATCCAAACAGTCTTTCTCTTTTTTGCTGCGGTGTATCCGAGAGCATGTTCAAAAGAGAGACCGAGTCTATGGCTATTCTTTTGGCTCCGAAGTTATTAATGAATTCCGGAAGTTCACTCTTCAATCGGTTTACCGTAGCATTTGCATCAGCAGGGCTCAGTTTTTCTATAAAAATATCTCCCGTGTCAATATGTTTGGTAAAATCCCAACCATAGGACTTAGCGGTAGTGAGCATAGCTTCCTTATCTTCTTCCAAAGATATGAACACACATTTTTCACCCTTTTCAACCCCCTCCCAAAGGTATTGAAGCGCAAATGTTGTCTTACCGGTACCGAAGGACCCCATCACCGTAAATACATGGCCCCTCGGTACGCCTCCGTTCAACATGGTGTCTAGACCCTTGATACCCGTAGTTACTCTATCACTCATCTTTTTCACCTTATTTTTTCATAGTTTACGACGTGATAACCCGCATAGCTTGTCACCTCGGCGGTGAAACGGGCTATCTTTTCACGTTTTAAATGTGGTAGTACACTCATAAACTTTTGCACGGTCATGTAACGTTGACGCTGGGAAGTCATGTGACTTTTAGACCATTCAAAGGAAAAAACCCCGTCAACACTGTCTGTCAGTAGGTATTCTATCCTTTTTTTTACTATACCTTTTGAAAGCAATAGGTAGATTATCCCACCCCATGACTTCGAGGCCCTTCTCATACCTTTAACGATAGTTACCAGTTTATCAGTATCGATATTAGAATTCGTTAAAAGGTCCGTTAAAGAATCTATGATGACCACGTTATCCCTTGCGTTGGTATCCAGAAAATCTACGAGCTCAGTCAGCAGGTCGGCACCTCCGTTGTTGGAAAATATGCTTGGCCCGGAACTGCCGGTCCAGCTGCTGGGCCGAGGCGGTCGACATCGTCGTCCAGACCTCCCGGGTGGACGAGGTCCCACGGGTCGACGAGG
>JAWOAU010000016.1:0-13142 GCA_046498385.1 Thermoplasmata archaeon
CTTTCCTGGAAAACTATTCTAAATAAATCCTCTTCTTTTTTCTTTTTTTATCGATGAGATCACAAATTTCTAGGCTGTGCCCATTTAATATGTCTTGATATAATTTAAAAAATTTCAAGGATGTTCAACTTCGACGATAGTCTTAATCCCGCCCCTTACGTTCCAATCCCCTTTTACCTTCATATAACGGGGTTTCAATACCTCGACGAGGTCGTCTAATATCCTGTTAGTAGCAGCCTCGTGATAGACCTCCTTATCTCTAAAATGTACTATGTAATACTTCAGGGACTTTAACTCTATCAACAGCTCGTCGGGGACGTACATGATGGTGATCTCCGCAAAATCCGGCTGATCCCTTTTCTCAGGGCAAAGACAAGTGAACTCAGGGATCACGATCTTGACCTCATAGCTTTTATCAGCATTCTCGTTAGGTATGGTCTTCAGCAATTCCTTGTCCATGGAACAAGTGGAACACACGAAGGGATATAATACTTCGTATTCCTTTACTAGGAATCAATCATATTCCATCCTGAGAGAACAAAGGAATTTTTTTAGAGAGGAGTTGCAAAATATAAATAGATGTAGTGCATTAGCCCCTTTCCCTATCTTCAAGAGGTCTATTATATGAAAACTGCACTGATCGCATTGGGGGGCAACGCTCTTTTACGCCCTGATGAAAAAGGTACCATTCAAGAACAATACGATAATATGCGGACTACATGCGGCATCCTAGCTGGCATGATAGAGGAAGGTTACGAACTGGTTTTGACCCATGGAAACGGTCCGCAGGTGGGAAACATATTGATGCAGAACGAGCTGGGTTCCCAGATAGTGCCGCCCATGCCCTTGGACGTCTGTGTTTCACAATCTCAGGGGCAGATAGGGTACATCTTTCAGCAAGCACTCCTAAATGAGCTGACAAAACGAGGATTAAGAAGAGAGATCTGCAGTTTGATAACGCAGGTTCTGGTGGATAAAAACGATCCGGCATTTTCAAATCCCACAAAGTTCGTCGGCCCCTATTACTTACCCTCGGAAGCTGAAAGACTAAAAAAGGAGAAGGGTTGGGATATCAAAGAGGCGGAAGAAGGCAAGTTCAGAAGGGTGGTACCGTCTCCGAAACCTAAAAGGATAATAGAGTCCCATATCATAAAAGAGCTTGTATTCAGCGGCGACGATGATCACATCATAATCGCCGCTGGTGGAGGAGGAATACCAGTGGTGGAGGAAAACGGATTCTACAAGGGCATAGATGGCGTTATAGATAAAGACCTGGCAAGCGCGGTATTAGCGGTGAACATAAAGGAAAAGCTGTTTATCATGTTGACCAGAGTAGACAAGGTATGTATAAACTTTAGCGAACCTGACGAAAGACCGATAGATTCCATGACGGTGGAAGAGGCAAAACAGTACCTGAAAGAGGGGCATTTTCCACCCGGAAGCATGGGACCTAAAATAAAGGCCTCGATCTACTTTCTGGAAAACGGAGGAGAACGGGTGCTGATAACCTCTTCGGAAAGACTCGCATCCGCACTGGAGGGAAAGGATGGCACCTACATACAAGATCGCTGATAGAGTGAAAGGTGTCTCAGAATCGGTCATAAGGAAGATGACTCGAAAGGCGGAAAGATACGATGCGGTAAATCTATCACAGGGTTATCCTGGTTACCGACCCCCGCAAAAGGTGCTGGAAGCCGCAAAAAACGCTCTTTTCCAAAACTCCAACCAGTATTCTATTACATGGGGTTTACAGGAACTGCGGGAAGAGGTTTCAAGACATTGGCATAGGAAAAGGGGCGTTAACTGGGACCCCGACTGTGAGGTGACCATAACATGCGGCACCAGTGAAGCGATAATCTCCACCATCCTAGGACTGGTAGACCCCGGTGACGAGGTACTGGTCTTTCAACCATTCTACGAAAATTATATCCCGGCCATCGAGTTCGCAGGGGGTATTCCCGTATACAGCCGCATAAACCGGGAGCTCAACATGGACCGAGAGGACCTAAAGAGCAAGATCACAAAAAAAACTAAATTGATGATGTTGAACACACCCCATAATCCTTCGGGCAAGGTGTTCGGCAAAGATGAAATAAAGTTCATACTCCAGCTTTGCCAGGAGTACGATGTACTTTTGGTATGTGATGAGATCTACGAAGATATAGTTTATCAGGGAAAACACGTATCTCCGGCGAGTATAGAGGGTGCAAGGGAAAGGACCATCGTGGTAAGCGGCATATCGAAAACATATTCACTCACCGGTTGGAGAGTGGGTTTCGCGGCGTCTGACGAAGAGATGATGAAGGCCGTGAGAAAGGTTCACGACTACAACACCGTATGTGCTCCGACCCCCTTTCAAATCGGCGCGGTCCAGGCACTACGCACGGAAAGTAAGTATTACAAGGACATGTTAGAATACTACCGCACCTCCCGCGACTACATGTACGAGTCGCTTGAAAACCTCGGTTTTAAAACGATACTTCCCGACGGTGCATACTACATGATGACGGGGATAGATGAATTCGGCATGGGTGACTTAGAGTTTGCAGACTACTTAGTAGAAAATGTAGGTGTGGCTGTGGTTCCTGGTACCAGCTTCTACCAACAGGGAGGAGAGAATATGGTTCGGTTCTCCTTCTCACCCAATATGGATGAACTTAAAGAGAGTATATCGCGGATGAAAGAAGGATTATGAACGTGTTTTGAGTACCTCGCCCGGGCGCCTGAATTCCCCGGCCCAGTAAAGAACAAGATCGCTGCGATCAACTCCGGACTGAGGAACGGAACATGAAAGCACCTTTCCGATAAACCAGACGTGGTCGCCTACCGGTATCTCTTTCTCCACCCGACACTCCATGGTGATGGGGAATTCCTGGATACCACTGGTGGATATCTTCGTACTTTCCTGAGGGGTAAGGTCGAATTCATCAAATTTATTTACATCGCTTCCGGATACCGTCCCGCATCCCATCACTGCATCCATATCCTCGGAATAGGGAACATTGACTGTGAACTCCGGGTTATCCCTGAGGAGAGAAAAAGAATGCCTGGAAGGCGCTATCCCTATGCCGATGTAAGGCGGTTCAAAGGAGAAAACGTGTACCAGTGCAACGGTTATCAGATTGGTATCATCACTTCTACCGGTACCTACAACTACGGTGGGAAAGTGAGGAAGTTTTCTCAGCCCTTCTTTTTCAGGTATGTTCTTCTTCATGTGGTTATTATCATGTCAGGTATTAATTAAGTTTTTTCCCTTCAAAACATTTATATCTCTTTCCATTTTGATAAACTTCTATGATAGAGAGACCTAGAGGAACTAGAGATATGTTCCCGGAGGAGATGGAAAAAAGAAGGTTTGTAGAAGAAAAGTTAAGGTCCGTAGTGGAAAGCTTCGGTTACGGCGAGATAATAACACCTTCTTTTGAACATACTCAATTATTCCTGGAAAAGTCCGGCCCATCTATCGTAGATGAGATCTACGCCTTCAAGGACAAGGGTAACAGGGAAATCGCCCTGCGGCCGGAGTTCACCGCCTCGGTGATGCGTATGTACCACGAGGGTATGCGTGAGCGACCAAAACCTTTAAAGCTGTATTATTTCGGACCTGTCTTCAGATACGAGAGACCCCAGGCCGGGAGATATCGAGAGTTCTGGCACTTCGGCACTGAGCTGATAGGTCCGGATACTCCCGCCGCCGATGCCGAGAATATAGCCTTGGCTTACAACTGCATCTCCAGCACTGGCTTACAGGATTTCACTCTTAGGATATCAAACCTCAATATTCTTTCCACTTACCTGAGCGAAAAGGGCGTTCCCGATCCTAAGAAGGACGAGATATTCCACAATATCGATAAAGGAGAACTGGATCAACTCAAAGAGTATCGATTCGGGGATGAACTGATCGAACTTTTGGATTCGGAAGATACGGAAGATTACCTGAAAGACGGAGGACCAGTGACTTATTTGCGAAAGGTACTCGAACTTCTGGAAAACTACGGCATATCTTCCGAGGGTTACAACATAGATCTGAGCACCGTTCGCGGACTGGATTATTACCGGGGTGTGGTTTTCGAGATAGACGCCGAAGGACTGGGTGCCGAGAAACAGACCTGCGGCGGAGGGGATTATCAACTAGGATCCATCTTCGGCACCAACGTGACCGCCAAAGGATTCGCCTTCGGTTTCGACAGGCTGGTTCTCGCACTGGGAGATGAGATGGAAACCTTGGTGAACAAGGAATCTAAGTGCTACATCATACCCATCGGAGAGGAATCAAAAGAATATTCCTTCGACGTTTTAATGGAACTGCGTGATAATAATGTGACCTCCGATCTAGACCTAATGGATAGGGGTATCGGTAAAGCCTTGTCATACGCCGATCGTACCGGATTCAATTTCGCCATGTTGATAGGAGGAGATGAGATGGAAAATCAAACCGTTACGGTTAAAGATATGAAGACCGGGGAGCAAAAAAGCGTCCCTCGAAAAAATATCCTTTCTTTTGTGAAGGAGAAGGTATGAATAAACTCCCTACGGCCCTGTTTATCGTGGTCCTATTTTACACCTCGGGCCTCTTCATAGCACCATTGACTCTGGAACCGGGGACCGTCGGCCCTCTCTCCGGCGGGGCCAATCAATTGACCTTCGCCGACAAATGGAGAGAACTACCAGTTTACCACAGGATAATTTACACCTTCAGCGATTTCAACTGCCACCAGATGCATGAACGGTCCTACTTTATAAATGAAAATCAGATGCCGGTCTGCGCCCGATGTGTGGGGGTATTTTTGGGTATGTCAGTGGGCCTTTTTGCCATGATCTTCGTCGAGCCGAAAGCGGATCACAAGGATATCCTGCTGAAATTTGTGCCGGGAGATCATTCTCACCGTACCTCCACCGTTAAACTCTTTATATTGATCGGTGCTGCGGGTTTGATTTTGCTGCCCATACTCCTAGACGGAGGGCTGCAGATGGTATCCTCCCATGAGAGTTCTAATCCCTTAAGACTTTTGACCGGAACCTCATTCGGTTTTGGTTTATCCTTGTTTTTGATGGCTCTTCTGATGAGTTCCATGGAGGATATGGGGGAAAATAATATATACCGTACTCCTCCTGCCTCGGAAACTGAGGATTTGCAATGGCAAAATGGCAAGGTAAGTCAAGAAGGAAAACCACCGGCGGAAGAAAAAGATTCCATAGAAAGAAGAAAAAGTTCGAAATTGGACCGGATTTTAGTCCCGCTGTGATAGGTGATACGAAGATCAAGAGGATACGTACCCTGGGCGGTAACCAAAAGGTTAGGGTAGTTCATGCATCCCATGTTAACCTGTCCGACACAAAGGGCAATGTTACCAAGGAAGATATAGAAACCGTCCTTGAGAACCCATCCAACCCCAACTACGTTCAGAGGAACATATTGACGAAAGGCGCTATCATAAGCACGTCAAAGGGGAAGGCTAAGATCACCTCCCGGCCAGGCCAGGATGGAGTCGTAAATGCGGTTTTGATTGAGGAGTGAAATGCCTCCGAGAAAAAGAAAGACATGGGTAATATATCCTGAATACTTCGATAAGCGTTTGAGCCGGAAAGACGGGCGGAGAGTGCCCGAGAATCTTGCGATCAAGTCACCCACTATCGAAGAGATCAACAGTGTTCTCAATTCATACAATATACCAAATAGGATAGAGAAGCACAAACATCATCCTTCTACTTGGTATGAAAAACGTGGCAGAGTACTGTTGTCAAAACAAAACATATCCAAACAGAATTTTTTAAAGAAGCTGTCCGAAAAAATGAAGAACAAGAGAACCTAGGGTGTTTCTCGTTCTATTTTTGTATAGACCACGGCGTCACCATCTTTTCTTGCGAAAGCAAAGTTTTTTCTCACACTGTGTGCTACTCTGACCGCCCTGCTCATATCGTACCGACTGCATTCAAAATTTGCATCTACTGGCTGTATCAGATACTCCGCATGGTGGCTATCAGGATCACCCAGGTAACATCGGAAGGCGGTACCATATTTGAAACCGGTTTTAGGTATAACACCCCGGTCCCGAAGGTCACTGTAAACCGAATAACGTACGTCATAGTCCTTCTGCTTTTCCGCCGCGTAGGAGTGAAAAGTCAAAGGATCCATAACTTGCCCGGTACCTCCATCGGTCACGGTTAAAATGCCTTTGTTTTGAAGATAATATGCCTCTAGAAGAGATATCTGAAGTTCGTGGAACATCACCCGACCGAAGAAAGATTTATCGTGCAGCTCTTTACCGTCCTTTACCAAACATCGATCTCCGTATATTGTCCCGTTATATCCTTGGTCTAATTGGTCGGTTTCGTCACTCCCTTTTAAGTCAATAGTCGATATTTTGTAGTACGTTACATCCCCTTCCTCATCCAAGGTCGCCACCAACATTTCCTTTTTTAGATCCATTATCCTACGGCAAAACTCTTCCGAGGGGGGAAGGGAAAACTTATCCGTTTCTGCATAAGCGAGAAGCCAGTATTTTGAAGGCGCCTTCCCCGGCCCTCCGCCCCGGGGAAAAACCCTGAAATCCCCGGGCCTTGATGCGTCCTTTAACACATACCCTCTGCTTCTCATGTCGCTGTACACAGGATACAAAAGCGGAGTTCGAGGGTGCTGGATGAGTGATCTATTTATCAGTACCGAAAGGGGGATCGGCTCACAGGATTCATCCCTTATCTCAAGCCGATCGGTTTCCATCAGATACCTTGCTTCAAACAAGTTAAGCTCCAATCCGCCGCCTGATAGCGGAATGCCATAGAATCCCTTATTATACAACCTATTGGCCTGGGCCTCGGCCTCCACGACGACCTTATCTTTCTTTAAAGTTCCAGCCACGTTTATCAACAGCAAAACAGATGAAGGGAATATAAAAACCTTTCACCTCCTTTCCCATTACAGTTGATAAGTTATAGTTAAGTATAAATAGTTTCCCTAGCGATACCTCATATAGAAATGGACAATATATTTGTATATGGCATGCTCCTATTTGAAGATGAGGAACCGATCCACGGCATAGACACCAAACGGTTCATTGTTAAAGTTCAACCAGCTTGGGTTAGAGGTAATCTTTACGTGGTGGAAGGATTTCCGTTCCTTGTCCCTGGAGGGAAAAATAAGGTGAAAGGAAAGCTCCTTATGCTAAAGGACACCGAAGAAATCCTAGAGCGATACGATGTGATAGAGGGTGCAAATCAAACGGACCCGTTTTTTGAAAGAGTGGAGGTCCAAGTGTATCTGGAAAACGGATCAAAAGAAAAAGCCTACTGTTATGTAGGTGGAAAAAACCTTCGTGAATGCTTTGCAAAGGAAAAATACATACTGGAAAGCGGAGATTGGCTTGATGCAAATCCTTGAAACATGGGGGAAAATCATATGAACATGGGCTTCACTTAGACACCCTTATGACACTGCGAGCATTGGTGCTCAGTGATATCCACGGAAGTACGAAAACGGTAGACCTTGCGAACAAATACATGGGGGATCTAAAAGCTGACTGCATCGTAGTATGTGGTGATATAACTCACTTTGGAAGCCGAGAATGGGCTGCAGATATTTTCAATAGGTTCGATGGAAGGGTAATAGGTGTTACGGGAAATTGCGACCCGCTCCCGGTAACCAAAGCATACGAAGATGCCGATGGAATACACCTTCATCTATCATCCTACAGCTTAAAAGGTATATCGTTCGTAGGATTATCTGGATGCGAGCATCCTATGAACGAAATAGAGGGATTTAAGAGAGTGGCAAAAAAATCACACGTGTATGTTTTCCACGTCCCGCCCTTTGGAATACTCGATAAGTCAGGAGGAGGAAAACATATCGGCAATAGTGACCTCAATGGGATCATAGAAGAAAATCAACCTTTACTGGTACTCAGCGGCCATGCTCACGAATCTCCGGGAATACTTTCAAGAGAAGGGATCACATACCTCAATCCCGGACCCGCGGTAAATGGTAACGCCGCCTTTGTTGAGATCGAAAAAGAAAAATTGATCGATGCAAAACTGCTTTAATGGTTTTGTATATGGATTGAATTCTTGAGGATTGGGTTACATTATTAATATTATAACTTATAACAGTTATCCCTCATTTTTTTAATCTTTATACTTCATTCTTGGTTATGTACTATATATACATAAGTGTTTTGATAGATATTTAGAGAAAATCACAAAGCTCATGGATTTTTGACGATCTATTGTTGAAAAAGAGGTTAAATCTTATAGTCGTTATATACAATACGTTTTCCGACTTTAACGGTTTTAATATATAAGTATTTCGTCGTAAAAGGTATCTTTTACGACATTCTCGAAATATCCTATATATAGTTTATGTTTTCAGGTGCAAAAGGCCCTAAACGGGGTTTTTTTGTTAGATGGGCCTAGGGTCCGCAACAATAAACATGTGTTTCATGCGGAGATCGGGGAACAGGCCGGTATTTTAGATAAAGTGCAAAACTACTAGTTAAGTATATTTGTTTATTTTATACAGTTTAACGATACACACTTATTTTATTAGCTAATATATTTGAAATCTGATTTTGTATTGATTTTAAAAAAACATGATTTAAACATAAAAGATATTAAAAAAACGTATTACGTATAACTGTTATTTATTATGTATACTAATTTGTTAAGCGGTTTTGATGAATAAAAGAACAAATCTTAGTAATGTAAATACTTTATTTAATAAGCATATAATTGTTATAGGCTATTTTTTAAATCAATTAAATATATACGTCCTCGTTTCCGGCCCGTATCCCAAAAATTATATGTCCGCCGTCCAATATCATGTATCGGTGTATATATGGAAGTCCGATGGTTAGGAAACTCTTGCGTAGACATGATATCGGATGAACGAGTGATAATCGATCCGCACCCGGTAATAGAGCTAAAAGGGAAGGCGGACAAGATATTGATAACCCACGAGCACGACGACCATTTCCGAAAAGAAACTTTCGAGAAAATTTCCGAGGGGGATACGGAAATCTACGCACCGAAACATACGTTGGAAAAATTTGATATCGATGGTACAGCGGTGGAGCCGGGTGACGAGTTCGAAGGCATCAAAGTTCTTTCCTGCCAATGCTGGAATTCCGAAGAAAGTGTTGGATATCTGTATGAGGGTATACTGCACAACGGAGATTCGGCTGAGTTCCCTGACAAGGGTTTTGTAAAACTAGCATTTACGGCCTGTTTTCCAGACAACTACGACGATTATGTAGAAGGGCTGTCCAAGATCGATCCGGATGTGGTAGTACCTTTCCATTACGACCCTGATGAAAAATTAAGCGAGGCACAGGGTCTGGCTGAACTGCTTGAAAAGAAGAGTATCAAATGTAAGATGCTGAAGCCGGGAGAAGAACTTATAATCTAACGTGGGCGGTAGTAGGCCGGCAGCCTCAACTTCGCAGCCCTGTTTTCTCACTTGGGATCTGCCGTTTCAAAGTTTGTATTCCGATCCCTCTGATATCTGCTCCTCGATCTCTTCCTCCCTGAGTGGCTCATCGGGATCTTCAGATGGATCGTAAGAAGAAGGATCAATCCGTGCTCTGAAAGGAAGTCTTCGGATTTCTCGTCATCGACGATATCATCATCTTCCACGAAATGACCGGTGAGGGTTATATGGCCAACATTGTCTCCCTCGTGCTATCCCGAGGGAGGATCTCCGGTCCAGTAGTTGCGTTCATCTCCTGTGAAAAGCTTGCTGCGGTGGTCATGCCTCCCCCCAAGAGATTCAATACGATCATCAAACGACAAAACAGATTTTGTTGAGGGGGGATTATATTCCTGCAAAACTTGACAGTATAAAGAAAATTTTAAATAAATTAATGCATCTTCTAAATTAGTGTTCGTGTAACCTTCAAAGAGGATGTAAAAATGCATAAATTAATAAATATAGTAATAATCATCATGTTATCGGTTGGGGGATACATTGTTTTGATAAACGGTCATCCAGTACAAGAAGAATTGATGATGTCAAGAGAAAAAAATTTGTTCCAAGCAACCGTCTACGTACCGGATGATTATCCGACAATTGGATCAGCGGTCGAGAACGTGAGCTCAGGAGATACGGTGATAGTACGTGATAATACTTATTACGAAAAAAACATCGTGATCAATAAAACATTGAATTTAAAGTCTGAGTTTGGATATCAAAACTGTATCATCGACGTTGATAGTTATGTAGCAAATGGGATGTCAGGGTTCATAATTGAGGCGGATTGGGTAAATGTAACCGGCTTTACTATACAAAAACCAGGTGAATATTCAACCGATGCAGGCATAAAGATCAAAGGTGTAAACAATGTAAATGCGTCCCAAAATTATCTTCGATGGTCTCGGTCTAATGGAATTCTAGTAGAAGATACAAAAGATACTATTATCACCAACAATACCTTTGATGAACTACGTAGGGGCATTCGCATCGTAGCTGATCAGGAAGACAATCAAAGAACGGTGGTATCTAACAACACCGTAAAAAATTGTAAAACCGGTTTGTATCTACGAGAAAATGACCCAAAGAGAGTGTGTTATTCACTGTTCAAAAATAATCACTTCTACGAATGCGGTGCCGGGGGTTCGGATACCATCCACGACGATTCTAAATGGAATCATAATAACGAATTTGTTAATAATGTCATAAACAACTCCTATAATGGTATAAAAATCGAATCCGCGTCCAGCTCGAACCTTGTATCGAACAACACGATATATGACATCGATGTATACAGTATCCGATTGAATTCTGGTTTATATAATCAGGGTCCCGGTCCGTTGGTCCAATATAATCATATACGGAACGCCGCTAGAGGCATACAAGTTTCTTCATACAACTACGATTCACAGATTTACAACAATAAAATAGAAGGTTGCGGTGATTACGGTGTCTACTTGGGGAAAAATGATAATAAAATAGAAAACAACACCATTTCTAATTGTTATAACGGTATACAACTCGGGAGGGGTGAGAGTCACGTTATCAAGAACAACACTATCTCAGGATCCACCCAATACGGTATATTCGAAAACGATGTAGGACCGGGTGAGTGCCAGAATTTCCTAATAAAAGATAATTATATTACAGCCAGCCAGTTATACGGTATATATCTAGGTGATACCGATATCGGTGGACATAAAATATACCACAATAACTTCATCAATAACGTCTATGGTGCTTATGACATCGGATTTAACATTTGGAATGCTAGCTATCCTACAGGAGGTAATTACTGGTCAGATTATGAAGGTTACGATATCTACAGTGGTCCGGATCAAGATCAACCTGGAAGTGATGGGATAGGTGATAACAACTATTCCATAGACGGGAGTTCCGATGTTGATGAGTACCCCTTGATGGAGCCTATCTCAAAATCAATTTACAGTCTTGATCTATATGCATTTCCAGATAGTGACGGCTGGAATTTTGTATCGTTCAATCTAGCACCCACAGAGACCTCACTAACATCAATACTTATCAACATCGATGGGACCTACGACCGTGTGATGTACTACGACGCTTCGGTGGATGAATGGCTTACCTACGTACCCGGTAGGCCGGAGCACTTCAACGATCTCCGGGAATGGAATCACACCATAGGTGTATGGATACGTATGATAGGTAACGACACCTTGACTTTAGTAGGTGATCCACCGTCGAGCACGAACATCACACTGTACCCAGAGTGGAACATGGTTGGGCTGCCGAGTAAAACCGCTGGTAACCACGGGCTGCCGGGTGAAATGACGAAAGTGGGGTACTTCGATGCTTCAGCGGAATACAACCTCGCCTACGATTACGACCCTGCTAACTTCACCTTCGAACCCGGGCAAGGCTACTGGGTGTACAACGGTGCCAACGAATCTGTCGTTTGGACGGTTGAATACTGAAGGTCGATGTCGATATTGGAAATACTCATATGCAAAAAAGAACAGTTATGTGAGGGCGAAGTGGAGGACTAATGAAATTGTACTATATTACGTTTGGAATACGGTGGCATTCCGAACAGCTAGTAAAGCTTCGTTTTATGAGCGTTGAGAATCTGTGATTGTTTTAACAGTTTACACACGGATTTAATGGTAGATCTCCTTATTGTAGTAAAAGACACAACTTTTGATGCGTTTTTTGTGCCTTCCGCTATAACTACGGTCCGATCTTGAACTAAACCCCTAATCTCAGGTCCGCAGTTTATATTCACAGAATCTTTGCACCCTATGCACATGGGAATGTGGGCGTAATCTTAATTAGTGAGTCGTCGATAGTGGATAAGAAAGGTATGGTATTATGAAACGCAAGATTTTTACAGCCTCACTAGCCGCCATGATATTGACAAGTGGGTTACTGGTAACGCTCGGCAGTGGGGAAATAAATAGCAAATATTTTTTGAACGAACCATCGGGAGAAAATTTCAACCAAGATAGATCCGGTACGCCGGAAGACCCCTACATTGTCCACAATGTAGATAATTTACAGAAAATTATTGAAGATCCCGACTCACACTACGCATTAGGAAACGACATAGATGCCAATGAAACTAGCAGCTGGAACGGTGGAGACGGGTTCGAACCATTAGGCACAGAAACAAAACGATTCACAGGTGGTCTTGATGGCAAAAATTATACGATCACCGGGCTGTACATCAATCGGTCAGGTATGGACTATGTTGGATTGTTTGGGTATGTCGACTCTGGTGGACAAGTTAAGAACGTGCACGTGGAGGATGTGAACATCACTGGAATGAATCATGTCGGAGGGATCGTAGGATATAACGGTGGAACAGTGGAAAACTCGTATGCCACGGGAAACATCACTGGAAACGACTATGTCGGAGGGCTCATGGGAAGTAACTGCCACACTGTGTCAAACTCGAGTACGGATGTAGAAGTGAGCGGAAACGAAAGAGTGGGCGGGCTCATTGGAGTGAGCATCGGCACCGTAGAGTTCTCTTTTGCCACTGGAACTATTACAGGGAATAACGATATCGGCGGCCTGGTGGGAGGGAACATCGAGATAGGTTCGATAACAAATTGTTACAGCTCTTCAAACACCACCGGGGGGGGATGGATTGGACTCCGGCTCCTGGCCTCGGGCCCGCGCAACGGCCTCGGCGAGATCGAACAGC
>JAWOAU010000098.1:0-22221 GCA_046498385.1 Thermoplasmata archaeon
TAGAAAAACTCGTAGTTGCCGGTAGCTTCCATGGCAACTTCGAATTCTTCCTCGATATCTTCAAAAAATTGTTCTATACTTTCCTTGTCTGTTTTAACCCTAGCGTTCTCTTTTATCACTTCGCCCTTCTCAGTCTTCACAACTGCATGACTAAAATTCTTATGGATATCCATTCCTGCGTATTTGCTGGAAACGCATGCGTTTCCACCGATTCTCGGAAAATCTTTCCGAGTAATAGCATAATTCGATACACCTCTACAGCTTATATGTAGAGGCGGACTTAAACATGCTATCACTATAATACAGTAATTCGATGAACATTATGCCTATCAATATACCGAATAGAATTCCTATTATGGCGATATGTCTAGTTGCCTTACAGAGGGCGTCGGGAATGAGTTCATCGAAGACTATGTAAAGTACAGCACCGGCTGCGAACCCGAGACTTATAGACATTGCCAAGGGAGAAACGGCGCCTAATTTAAAACCGATGAATGCCCCGATCCCTATGGGAACATCGACTAAGGCCGTAATTAGCATAATCTTGGTTGACTTTACACCTCCAACGTACATGGTGACGACAACGGCTATACCTTCCGGAAAATTATGTACTACGATCGAAAACGTTAAAGGTAAACCAACTTGAAAAGAGACCATGAAACTGGCTCCAATGGCAACACCTTCGGGGAGATTATGTAGGGCGATACCTATGCTAAGTAATATGCCTGTTTTAGGATACCTTCCGTGCCTACCTATTCCATCTTTACTGAGCGAAAAGTGCCTATGAGGGAACTTGACATCTAAAACACCTATTATACCTGTGCCAAGTAAATCCCCAGCATAGCGGAAAAATGTACCTTCGTCTGTAGTGTTCGGTATAAGATCTAAAACGCTGATAGATGCTATTGTCCCGGCCGAGGCTCCCAGAAGAATGCTCAGTATATTATCCTGAATTTTCTTTAGCGCTATCATCAACAGCCCCCCCGCTCAATGTACCGAGAAACCCGGCGGCTAATGCTTATCAAGGTCACTAAAAGCTAGTATGATATCATGCTTTTCCATCGTTATGTCTTATACATATTCCAATGGCAACTAGACACACCTTACATATTTAGGAGTGCCTAAAATATGAGTTTTTTGCACTATCTTCAAAAAAGAAAAGAGAAGAGTTTTTTAGTAATCAACGATCCAATGAACGGATACGTTGGCACTATTGTATATCCAATAGCCATCACCAGGGTTAAACTCGAAGTTTGATACCTCATCGGTGTATACTATATTGTATTCAGCCGAACTTTGGAAGTAGCCCACTCTGGTGATCTCAGCAGGTATATTATGGTTCCCTGCTTCAGAACTAGGTATACTAATCATGTTCCATCCGGGTTCTAAGGTAATGCTCGTTCTAGCGGGGATCGATCCTTTAATGGTTAGAGTATCGTTTTCGGTCATGCGAATCCAAATACCCATTTGATGGTTCCAATTATCCAAGCTGTTAAAGTGTTCAGGCCTATCAGGTATATAAGTATACCACGTGTTCGCCGTGCCATCGTAGTACATCAACCGATCGTAACTGCCGGTTATGCCGTAAATCGGGGTTTCTAGTATTGATTCCAATGAACTATTCACAGGTATCAAGTTGAAGGATATGAAATTCCAACCGTCTGCGTTTGCATCTGCATATAAGTTTACCTGGAAAGTCGATACCTCTAAAGGAGGTTCTTGCACCGCATCTAAATTTCCATCGCTTTGACCGTGGACATCTGTCGCTTGAACCACATACCACCAGTAAGTATCGTCTGCCATACCCTTATCAAGGTCCACGTAAGTATAGTAGGCGGAACCGTCTACATCGATTGTTGCAATGTTCTCAAAGGTACCGTTTTCATCTTCGGAACGATATACGTTGTACACTACAATTGAACCGGGATCGTCAGGACTGGCATCCCATGAAATAATATTGTGTTCATTACCATCCGGATCTTCGGCTAACATGATTATCTGATCTAGCCATAGCTCTCCAAATGCGGCATGCTCTCCGCCGAGTGGGCCTGTATCTCCTTCGGCTTCTACGTGCATCTGTACTCTTACTCTATTCACAAATCCTTCAGGTTCATAAAGATTGGAATCAAATTCCATCCAACCAGTATCACCCAAAGACGTGTCATTATCCATATATACAGTCTGCCAACCGACGGCGGTATCATGAACAAAGACCTCAAAGACTGCATGGTGAACATGGGTTTCCCACGACCAACCGGCTCCAGAGTTGGAATCAAAGAATATATTCTTCCTGAACACACCGGATAAATTCATCTCCGAGGAAGTTGGAGTTATACTTTGTTCCCAATATGAATGTTCTGTGCTGATGTTACCTTCACCTTCGTCTTCAGCTATAATGTATATAGAGCCGCCTTCGAGGTAAGATTCATTGTCCCATCTAGCTTCACCTTCATCTATGATTCGAGTCAAAGTCCAAGGCTCGTAATTTTCTTCAAATATCCCATTATATACGCCTATACCGTAGTGTTCAACACTCAAGTTCTGTGGTGGCGCCGGTGGATCCGTGATAGAAAATTCTCCGCTAACATCCGACCTTTCTAGTCCTTCGTCATCATAAACGGTTGCCCGGATTAGGGCTTCAGTAGTATAACCCTCAAAAACAATCCAATTATAAGAACCCGTATCATTTATACCCTCTGCGATATAAGTCCATGTGGTTCCTGCGTCTGGACTGATCTCTAAGTCCACGTGGGTTATTGCCCCCTCACCTTGGGTGGTGTTCCACATTATCGATTCAATGTCATTCGTATGCCATTCTTCTCCGCCGGTAGGTCTTGTCAATCTGATCAATGGGATGTGACTTGAGGGCTCTCGTACCGCATTTTCGTTACCATCAGGTTGATCGTAGATATCTACAGCGTGAACTATATACCACCAGTATACATTGTCTGCCATTCCTTTATCACGGTCTACGTAGGTGTAATTGGTAGAACCGTCTGCATCGATAGTTATTATATTTTCAAAAATACCATCTTCTTTGTCGGACCTATAGACCTCGTATTCAACAACTGTATCTGGATCATCAGAGCTAGCATTCCATGAGATAAGATTGTGTTCATCGCTTTCCGGATCTTCGATTAGCACGCTTATGTGGTCCATCCACAGTTCTCCTAGGGCAGGATGATCATTGCCCAAGGGCCCAGTATCTCCTTCGGCCTCTACGTGCATCCTAACCTGCACAGCATCCACCTCGCCGTCCGGTGTATATGACACAGGGTCGAATTCTGTCCAATTGGTATACCCTAAAGATATTTCGTCGTCCCTGTGCACGCTGTACCAACCAGTTGTATCATGAACAAGTATCTCAACTGTAGCATTATGTACGTGGGTTTCCCAACCAAGTCCCAAACCTGTTTCCACATTCTTTCTAAATGCTCCTGAAAGAGTTATCTCTTCGGAGACAGGTGTTATATTTTGCTCCCAATAAGAATGCTCGGTGCTGAAATTACCTTCGCCTTCAGTCTCGGTCATTACATAAAGCGAGCCCCCTTCAACGTAGGATTCATTGTCCCATCTGGCTTCACCACCATCTATTATCCTAGTCAAGTTCCAATGTTCGTAATCACCCTCAAAGATTCCGTTATCCAAGACTTCCGCTAAGCCAAAGTGCTCTATAATTAAATCCCGGGGTGGCTCAGGGGGACTGCCGACAATAAAAAATATCTCACTAGTATTAACCCCACTGAGTCCTCCGTTATCGTGAACAGTTGCACGAACCCGTGCATTTTGGGTGGATACATCGGGAACGGTCCAGATAAAAGCACCAGTATCTGCAATTTCCTCTGCTATGTATGACCATGATGCACCTCCGTCAGAGCTGTATCTCAGATCCACATGGGTTATCGTGCCGTTTCCTTGAGTGGTATTCCAAGTGATTGTTTCGTTATCGCCTGCATACCATTCTTCTCCCCCTGCAGGACTCGTTAGGTTAATCGACGGGCTTTCTTGTAAAAATTCATTCTCTTCCCTTAACTCGTATTCTGCTCCGTCTAAAGACGAAACTAAGCCGGTAGATACAACAGAAACTATCAATATTATACTGGCAATCAAAGCTATCCATTTTTTTTCGGTATTCATGTTTCCTTTCCTCCGTTTTTGAATTAGGCTAATAAATCAACGAACATATTTATAGTTTGTTTTTATGCTGCTGCGCACTATCATAGTTGTAAATAAAAATTGATCACGCAGAGGAAATAAATATTGGGATAAAAATCATGCTGATTTTACACCCAATTAAAAATGTAAAATTTTTTAATGTGCTCAATCAAAAAACTAACGTTTTTTCGTAACCCCAATTTTTATGAAAAGTGGGCTCAACAACAATCCTTACGGATTCTCGTAAGCCAACTATAAACATCAGTGGGCTCAGCCGGATTCGAACCGGCGATCTCCGCCGTGTGAAGGCGACGTCATAACCAACTAGACTATGAGCCCGTTTGCGAATGATGGTGTCGAGCCAAACTTGTTTGGCGAACAAGGGGAACTTGTTCCCTGTGTCTAGATTACGAACCGATCTACGATCGGTGAGCGTTTGGAACTTTAGTTCCGGACGGTGAGCCCAGAGTCACTGTGGAATATTTATCAGTTTCGCCCGACGATTCCTCAATCTTTATACCCCGAAGATAAAAGTTTATCTATCTCCTTTCAGATAGGGAGGATTGTGAGTAAGAATATGCATGTTAACTATTCATTGGGTTTGTTAATCCTAGAAACCGCGGTTGGAGGGGATTCAAAATTAAGAAAGAGGTTCATTAAAGAAGGAGACGAAGAGATAAAAAACATTTTACGTTCCGATGAACTTGTATCGGAATTTGCCGAGTTTTCCGAAGAGGTAAACGAACAGTTTATAGATATTTTCAAAGATGAGGGCCATGAAGATGAATTATATGCAGACATTACAGAAAACCGAGAAAGTATATCCGTAGAGCTAAACAAGATGTCAAGAACAAAACAAGACACCTTTCCTTATGACGAAAAAGACATAATAGACCTGATAGCCCATGTTATAACTAAGGATATATCTACCAAAACAGATGAAAAAAAACTAAAACCGATCGTAACTAAGGGCTATCAAAGGGCCCTTAAAGTGCTCAAGGAGCAGATACAAGATAAGCCACTGGCGGAGAAACTATCAACGGATCTAAACCTAAATGTCGAGGATATACTCGATGGCTCAATCCTTAGAATAGAAAATATATCAAAAGAATGGAATGCATTCTCAGAACCAGAGACAGTTGGTTATGGAGATTTAATAGACTTAGATGAATCACCTTTAAAGTTCTTATCGGCGGATTTAAATTATCAAGAAAGTAAACTCGGTGAAGATAAGATCATATCTTTTATATTAAGCGAGATCAAGAAGGGTGACGAGAAGTCTAGAGAAGGGAATTTTCAAGGTGCAAAAAAGAACTATTACGGTGCGTTATCGACCTCGACCAATCTCAGCGGTGAAAGTTTTCTAAGCGGCCTCTGTCATTCAAAAAGAGCGATTTCTAGGGCAGGTTTAAAACAATTAGACGAGGCCTTGGAAGACTGCGATAAAGCCGAGGAACACGCCGATGAAGACAACGGAAGTATCTGGTTCAACATCGGACTAGCCCAAAGCATACTGCATAACTTCAAAGAGGCAAAAAGGGCTTTTCAAAAATCGGTAAAACTAAACCCTGAATTTATCGAGGCGTGGTATGAATTAGGAGTTGCAAGTTTTTCACTAGATAAACATGAAGATGCAATAAGTGCGCTAAAAGAAGCGATAAAATTGGATTCAAAATTCATCGATGCATGGTATAAATTAGGGGTGATCCAGAACCAAATTGGAGACTATGAAAAGGCGAAAGGTTCCTTCCTAAAAACCGTTGAATTGGACCCGGGCTTCAAAGAGGGTTGGTACAACCTTGGAACAACTCGGGGATATCTTAATGACCATGAAGGAGCGAAAGGTTCCTTCGACAAAGCGGTTAAACTAGACTCAAAATTTGCCCAAGCATGGTATAAACTGGGGATATCAAGGTTGAATATGGATGAGTATCAAGATGCGGAAAAAGCGTTTAACGTCGCTGTTAAATTAGACCCTGACCTAAAAGATGCCTGGTCCGGTTTGGGGATTACAAAGTTCAAACGTGAGGATCATCAAGGGGTTGAGGAAGCTCTCGGTAAAGCAATCACCATCGATCCTGAATTTACCGAAGCCTGGTACTACATAGGTTCTTCATGGTTAGATAAGGGTGACCTTCACAATGCCGAAGATGCTCTGAAAACCGCGGTAAAATTAAATCCCGAACTAACCGATGCGTGGTACAAGCTTGGTCAGGTAAGATTCAGTTTATTGGATCATGAGAAAGCCGAGGAGGCATTATGGGAAGCGGTTAAACTTGATCCTGAGCTCACCGACGCATGGTATAAACTGGGGATATCAAGGTTCAATCTTGAAAAAATAGAAGGAGCTGTAACCGCCTTTGCCGAGGTCGTTAAACTCGAACCGAATTCGGTGGAGGCTTGGTACAAATTGGGGGTTACAAATTATATACTAGAGAACTATGAAAGCGCAGAAAGCGCATTTATGAAAGCGGTTGAAATAGACCCGAAACTAGGTACCGCATGGTACTACCTCGGCACCGTTAGGGAAAAACTTGAGGACTTTAACGGAGCGGAAAAAGCGTTAACAGAGGTAGTTAAAAGAGAGCCTGAATCCGCGGATGCATGGTATCGATTGGGTATCGTACGGTTCCAACTAGACAATAATAAGGAATCCAGGACCGCTTTGGAGAAGGCGGTTGAGCTGGATCCAGATTTGACCGATGCATGGTATAGGTTAGGTCTCATAGATATCTCCAACGAAGAGTACGAGGAGGCTGAAAAAAATCTTTCCATCGCGGTTAAAAAGGATCCAAAGTTCAGTGATGCATGGCGCCGATTGGGTGATGTGAGATTCAATCTGGAGGATTACAAAAAAGCGGAGGAAGCTCTCTATGAGGCAATTAGATTGAAGCCTGAGTTAGGGGATGTATGGTATAAGTTAGGGGCTGCAAGGGATAATTTAGGATACAACAAAGAAGCCCAGGAGGCTCTGGAGAAAGCAGTAGAACTTGATCCAAAGATCAGTGACGCATGGTATAGATTAGGAATATCACGATTTATTCTAGGTGACTATAAAGAGGCGAAAGAGGCCTTTATAGAGGCGGTTAAACTAGATCCAAAACTTTCCGATGCGTGGTACAGATTGGGATTATCCCAATTTGAGATCGGGGACTTCAGGGATGCGAAAAAGGCGTTAACAGAAGCCATCGAACTTGATCCGAAACTGATGGATGCATGGTATCACAAAGGGCTGGCAGAGTCTGAACAGGATAATTATGAAGAAGCAGAAAAGGCGTTAACAGAAGCGGTGGAACTTGATCCCGAATTCCCGGAAGCCTGGTATCAATTAGGTATTGTCAGGTCAAAGCAAGATGATCATAAAGGAGGAGAAGAGGCCTTAGAGATGGCTTTAGAGCTTGATCCTGAATTCACCGACGCCTGGGGTTACCTTGGAAAAGTGAAGTCTCAGCTAGGTGATTTTGAAGAGGCGAAAAACAAGCTCGAACTAGCCATTCAGCGTAATTCCGAAGTTCCGGAAACCTGGTATCAACTGGGGCTAGCGAAATTCAATCTTGAGGATTATGAGGGAGCGAAGATGGCCTTAGAGGAGGCGGTAAAACTAGACCCAGATATCAGCGATGCATGGTATCGATTGGGGATCATTAAGATCCAACAGGGGGACAAGAAGAGGGCTGCGGAATATTTTGAAAAGGCGGTAGAGCTAGACCTAGATATCAGCGATGCATGGTATCGATTGGGGATCATTGAGATTCAACAGGGGGACAAGAAGAGGGCTGCGGAATATTTTGAAAAGGCGGTAGAGCTAGACCCAGATATCAGCGATGCATGGTACAGATTGGGTACTATAAGGACTGATGGGAAAAATATCCAAGAGGCCGCGGAGGCCTTGGAAAAAACTGTTGAAAGGGATCCGGAATCGGCTGAAGCCTGGTATAAGCTGGGGCTTGCGAAAAGAGATATGGATGACCTGGAAGGGTCGAAAAAGGCATTTAAAGAAGTAGTGAAGCTAGAACCCGAACTCACCGATGCATGGTATGAGTTAGGTGTTGTACAATTGAAATTACAGGATCATCATGGAGTCGAGGCAGCCCTCGGAGAAGCACTTTTGCTAGATAAAAGGCTAACTGATGCTTGGTATACATTGGGGAAATCCCGTTTTCAATCCAAGGATTACAAGGGAGCAAAGAAAGCCTTCAGAGAAGCCGTCAGGCTTAATCCTAAATTTACCGATGCATGGTGTAAGTTAGGAATTTCAAGACTGAATTTAAAACATCTTAAATCGGCGGAAGATGCATTATCTAGAGCGGTGAAACTAGACCCTGAACTCACAGATGCATGGTGCAAATTAGGGACGATAAGACTTGATTTAGAGAATTATGAAAATGCAGAGAATGCCTTTGAAATTGCTCTGGAACAGGATTCTTCTCAGGTCGATATATGGTATAAACTTGGCTTAAGTACATTTAACCTAAAAAACTACAAGGGAGCGAAAAAGGCATTATCCAAAGCGGTGGAAATAAATCCCCGACTTACCGATGCGTGGCACTATCTAGGTCTAACAAAATATGAATTGGAGGATTATAAGGGAGCGGAAAGGGCTTTGAATATTTATGTTAAAAAGGAACCAAAAAACCCGGATGCATGGTACACACTCGGGCATACAAGGACCAAACTAGGGAACCATAAAGAGGCGGAAAAAGCGTTATCTAAAGTCGTCAGATTGGACTCCGAATCGGCTGAAGCGTGGTATGAGTTGGGACTTGTGCGGTTTAAGAGAGGCGATTACAAACGGGCGGAAAAGGCTCTGATGAAGGCCGTTGAGTTGGATTCCGAACTTACCGATGCATGGTTAAAACTCAGTTTCCTACGTTTGGATCAGGGCAATTTAAAGGGCGGTGAGGAAGCCCTGATGAAATCTGTTGAAAGTGATGAAAGCTTCGTTGAAGGATGGAACAGGCTTGGATCAATAAGGTTCGATTCCAAAGATTATCACGGGGCGGAAAAAGCATACCAAAGGGTAACTGAATTAAATCCAGGGATGACTGAAGCGTGGTTAAAATTGGGTCAAATTCGATCCGATCTTGGTAATCTCGAAGGGGCGGAAAAAGCGTATACTAACTTGGTAGAGCTAGACCCCAATTATACCGACGGGTGGTACAATCTAGGGGTCATAAGGGAAAAACTAGGGGATCATAAAGGAGCGGAAAAGGCCTTTAACGAGACCCTCAAAAAGGACTCTAATCGGCCGGAGGTATGGAATCACATAGGGTCAATTAGGTTTATATTAGAAGACTATAAAGGGGCGGAAAAGGCATTCTATAATGCGGTTGAAATAGATCCTCAGCTGGTGGACACATGGTATGATTTAGGGATTACACGATGGAATCTGGAGGATCATGAAGGAGCGGAACGTGCCCTGGATATCTATGTTAAAAGGAAACCGGAAGATAAGGATGCATGGTACTACCTCGGCCTCGCAAGGACAAAACTTGGAAACTACAGGATAGGAGAGAAAACATTATCCAAAGTTGTCAAACTTGATCCCGAATTAACTGATGCATGGTATCATCTAGGAATTTCACGGTTTGAGATAGGAGATGATCAGGGTGCGGAAAAAGCTCTAATGAAGGCAGTTGAATTAAATCCCGAATTAACCGATGCGTGGTACAAATTAGGACTGTTGCGATTAAATAAAGGCGATTTTGAGGGTGGTGAAGTGGCCCTAGTAAAAACGGTTGAAGATGATGATAAGTTCGTCAAAGGATGGTATGAATTGGGAAATCTCAGGTCAGATACAAAGGATTATCAAGGGGCGGAAAAGGCATACCGTAGAGTTGTTGAGTTAAAACCCGATATGACCAACGCATGGTTTCAATTAGGCATTACCAGATCTAAAATGGAACACTATGAAGGGGCGGAAAGGGCTTATCAGGAGCTAGTTAAAAAAGAGCCAAAATACAAAGATGGTTGGTACAATCTAGGGATTGCAAGGTCTGAACAAGGAGATGATCAAGGGGCAGAAAAGGCATTTTCCAAAGCAGTAAGGCTAGACAAAGGGTCCACAGAGCTTTGGTATGAATTGGGTAATGTAAGGTATAATATAGGCGATTTAAAGGGGGCGGAAAAGGCGTATCAAGTTGCGGTCAAGAGAGATGAAAAAATGCCCGAAATCTGGTACAATCTCGGCGGTGTTAGATCAGAGCTAAAAGATTTTGCCGGGGCGATCAGAGCCCTGAAAAAAGCACTTGATCTAGACCCAAAATACATCGATGCATGGTATGAATTAGGGTTAGCTCATTTCAAAGGAGGAAATCTTAAAAGCGGGGTGAAGGCCCTCGGCCATGTGATCACATTAGATCCGAATTTCAAAGAAGCTTGGTGCGTTTTAGGTAAGATTAGAAACAATTATAATGACCATGTTGGGGCGGAACAAGCCTTCATAGAAGCTATCAAACTAGATCCAAAATACATCGATGCATGGTATGAACTAGGTATAGCTAGAAATTCACTCAATAAACACGAGATGGCTGAAGAGACCTTTCTCAAAGTTACCGAACTGCAGCCAGAACATGCCGATGCACTGTGCCAATTAGGATATACAAGGTTAAAACTAACGGACGATGAAGGGGCGGAGCATGCCCTTAGGACCGCTGTTGAATTAAATCCACGATTATCTGATGCATGGTACTATTTAGGGATAGCAAGATTATCACTAGACGATATGGAAGGGGCCGAGGAGGCTTTGACTAAAACAGTTGAATTGGAGCCAAGATCAAAGGACGCATGGTTTAAATTAGGGTTACTACGGAAGGATATTGAAAACTATAAAGGGGCTAAAGTGGCCTTGAAAAAGGCTGTTGGATTGGATGAAGAATTTACGGAAGGGTTATTTATTTTAGGCATGGTTAAAGATAGATTAGGAGATTATGCAGGAGCGGAAAAGACTCTTTCCAACGTAATTGAGTTGGATCCGAAATCAACTAAAACATGGTACGAATTGGGTATGGTGAGGAGTAAAACAGGAGAATTCGAAGGTGCTGAATTGGCCCTTGAGAAGGCAGTTATATCCCTACCAAAATTAGTGGATAAATGGAATAACATAGGAGAACAGAGAGCAAAACAGAATGACATCGAAGGGGCGGAAGAGGCATTTTCCAAGGCCGAGGAGTTTAATTCTCATCTGAAAAAAGCTTGGTGCCGGTTGGGGATAGTTAAGGGAAGCTTGGAGGATTTTAAAGAGGCGGAAGAGGCCCTTGAAACAGCGGTTAAACTAGATCCAAATAGTCCAGAGGCCTGGTACAACCTTGCGTGCATAAAATCTATTTTAAACAAAAAAGGAGATGCCGTTGAATCCTTGAAAAACGCTTTGGATTTGGAAAAACGTTACTGTAGCAAAGTTCACGGGGACCCGGATTTCGATCACATGAGAGATTTTAACGATTTTTCAAACCTTATAGATAAATACTGCTAGTCACCCCGGGAACTCTTCGTACGAAAATATCAAGATGCCTGCCGCAAGTAGCAGTAGTAAAATTAAAGTCAATATTTGATATGAGAAAACAGCATCGGCGGCGTTAGCGAACTCCATAAACTCCATTCGATCCGCGCCGATGCTTCGTATATAATGCTTTATAGAAAATTCGCTGATCCTGCCCGGCATGGATCCTATGAACCCCTCCCATATGAAAGCGTAGAACAGACCGAAATAGATGGAGCGTTTAAGCACCACGCTTGCAAGTAAAAAAAGGGATGAGTAGACCACACATCCCAAGAACACTAGCAGATACATGTTTTGTAAGAGCTCCAGGGATTGGCTGTCTATACCGTGTGGTACGAAGAATGCCAAAAATCCGGAGGTCAATATGGCGAATAGTAACAATATCAGCGAAAAAAGCAGTGCGGTGTAATAGGACATATAGGCGGTGATTCTTTTCATGGGAGAGGTTATTACCTGAGTAATGCTCATATCCTCTATTTCCTCTCGGATAACAGAGGTGCTGTAGAACATCGTCAGTACCGGCAGGAAAAATGATATCAAAAGGACGTCGAGGAGTACTGAACCATCCTTAGCGGGGACTACATCTAGTGTGGATGCATAGGCCATCACAGCGGTTACTATTATTCCCACTATCAATGCGGCAAATACACGTTTATTGAAAAGTATCTTTTTGAACTTGTACTGTGCCAGAGATATAAATGCCGTTAACTCCATGTTATCGCCCCACAAGATATTTGAAAACCGCTTCCAGATTATCGTCAAGACTGTACATCTCTTTGATGTCTCCGCCTATCCCTAGTACCATCCTAGGGACCATGTTGAAAAATTCGTCCGGTCTTGTTACTTCTACCCTTAATCGATTTTTACTACCGTCGAAGCTCACCGATACGGTGTAATCTGCTTCCAACAATTTTTTCCCCAGTTCCACCATGCCGCTGCCCTCAACGATTATGTTATGCGGATGTTTGTCTATCAGATTCCTGATCTCGGATATATCTCCCGAGGCAACCGCCCTTCCTTTGTATATCAGCACTACGTCTCGGGTCATTCTTTCAACCTCAAAAAGTACATGGGAGGAGACGATGATATCATGCCCCCTTTCCCCATGGAGAGTTTTGATAACTTCTATCAGTGAACGTCGTGCCTGGGGATCGGCACCGCTCAAGGGCTCATCTAGTAAGAGTAGATCCGGATCGTGCAAAATGGCGCCCGCTACTTTTATACGCTGTCTCATTCCCTTGCTGTAGCCTCCTATCTTTCTATCCAATGCATAGTCTATACCAACTGTTTCCGAGCATTCTTTGATCCTCGTCTTCAAATGAATATCTTTCATCCCGTGTAACCCCCCTACCAGCTGTAAAAATTCATTCCCGGTGGCATCGTTTGGTAGGTTATCGTAATCAGGGCAAAATCCAATCTTTCCAGATAATTCTGAATTGAGCCATGGTTTTTCACCCATAACATAGAGCTGGCCTTTGTTTGCCTTTATCATCCCTATGATAAGCTTGAACATTGTACTTTTACCCGATCCGTTGGGACCCACTATTCCGGTTATGCCGTGATTAACCTCCATGTTAAATGAATTTAAACCGATGACCTCTCCGTACCACTTAGAGAGGTTAACTGCTCTGATGAGTGGTTTTTTCATTTACCCACCGCCTTCTTCTGCAGTGTTACATAAGAAACGATAAGGGGGAATGCTAGGTAGGCGGTCAAGGCAAGGTAGTAATAATTACTCGATATCTCGGTGGGAAGATCGAACCCGTAGATTAGATCGTAGGTAAAATGCAGTATGTTCACGGGACTCAATAACCTCCAGTTAGGATCAAAGTAAGCAAAGAATTCACCAAGTGTCATGGGTGCGAAAAAACCGATGAAGGTACCTACGCCTGCATAGGCCTTCCTTTTTGTTAGAGAAGAAAACATCACACCCATCGCCACAAAGAAAAAAGTGGTAAAAATGCCGGCAACGACGGTGAGTCCAAGCATTTTAAAGCTGGTGGTGTAATCCGAGCCGGTCTGAGTGCCCATGACAGTAATACCGAATGTAACGGGCATCAGCAGACAGAATAATCCAAGTACGGATAAAGCACCTAGCAGCTTTGAAAACATGTACACCAGTGGCTTGATAGGTCTGGAAAAGTAAAGTATGAAAGAATTATCGTGATAATCTGCGGATATGATGTCCGAAGTAACAACAGCTGCCAGGAGTATGGAAAATAAAGCAAATAATCCATCTCTCATGTAAGGTCTGATTATATCTGTGTCCAACTTCTCGTAAGGTGCAAAGGCAGTGAGTAATATGGGAAATGCATGAACCAATACGCTCCCTATAATCAAAAGGGCTAGTACACCCTTGGATCTTAGGCTTTTGTTGAATATCTTGTTTGCGATTAGGGCCGTGCGGTGAAGAAGCTTTGTCCTTTTACCGTTCCAGGTGGTGTACTCGATGGGGTCAATTCCCATACAAACCACCGCCTTCAAATGATTCGAGGAAAACGTCTTCTAGCGATAAAATATCCGGCCGATAGTATCTTATCTGCACACCGGTTTTTTTTACGGATTCAAGTACGTTTTTGCTCTTATCCACACCCTTTAGAACTATATCTACCTGAGATCTCTCGTCCACCACCCGTAGTAACTCGTAGTTCTTTCTTAACGCTTTACAAAAATCATGTATGGATTCCTTTGTACCCCTGACCTTGAGACGGTACTGCCCTTCCTCCGGAATCAATATCTCCTTTATGGAACCTTCTCTCAACAGCTTACCTTGATTTATTATCTTTACGTGGTCGCATACCTGTTCCACCTCGTGCAGCAGATGAGACGATACAAGTATTGTTTTCCCGTATCGGCCTATCTTGGAGATCAGGTCAAGCATATCCTTTCTTCCATCAGGATCCATACCGTTTGTAGGCTCGTCCAGCATGAGTATCTCCGGATCGTGGACTATGGCTTGGGCCAGCTTAACCCTCTGTTTCATCCCCGTGGAGTAGGACCCTATATCCCGGTATCTTTCCTCACCGATACCAACGAAGTCTAGGACCTCGTGCCCCCTTTGTATGGCCTCGTCCTTGACCATACCGGATAACCCTCCCATGTAAGATACCATCTCGAAGGCGTTCATAGACCCTATGAGACAGTCGTTCTCCGGCATAAAACCCACAGTATCTCTTATATCCACAAATTCGGATGTAGGGCCCTGTCCGTTTATCATGAACCTGCCGCTCTGGGGCTTTACTAGTCCGAGGAGTACCTTGATAAAGGTAGTTTTACCGGCACCGTTGGGACCTAGTATACCCACAACTCCCTCGTGAATATTAGTTGAAAAAGAATCCAGGGCTATCACATCTCCGTATTTGACCAAAATGTTCCTCGCCTTTATCCTTGTTTCAACATCCATGTAGCAAGTTTATTGAGAATATGGTTATTATAGTTATTGGAAACTCCGCGTTATCGAAGCTTTTATGTATCTCTCACACCGTGGTGTAAAACGAGGATAAATAATGGACTTAGTAGGCAGGTGTCACATATGCGGCGCTCCCGCCGTGAGTTCTTGTAGTCTCTGCGGTAAAATGATATGCCGAGAACACTCTAAAAATGGCGTTTGTACGATATGTCGGAAAAATACTGCGTCTCATGAGAGGGAAAGGAAATTCAGCAATGAACATGTTTACCGTTGATTATGGGGCATTAACACATTTAGTTCTCCGGCATCCAACACGTCCACTTCTCGTCCGTGAGCTTTGGTTACGGTTTCAAGTTCAACGTCTCCTTCATCAATGACTACCGTAGCTCCATCCAGATTTAATTTCAAAGGCAGTGTGACCGAGGAGGGGTCAATGTGCTCTAACTGAGAGTATAATTTTGGTGCATCCTTTTTAAAACGGGGACCTAAACGGGAATAAATCGGTTTGATAGCAACTGGTTCTTTAGTCACTTTATCGGCAGAAACAAATTTGAGCTCTGGCGATTTTACGGTATTCAATATGTCCTTTGCACATCTCTTAAGCACTTCTTTTTTAGGCGGACCGGGATCCACCACCTCTACTGCCGGTATTTCCGCACTAAGGGCGATTCCTTTTTCACTCTTCCAACGCCTCACTGCGAGAATAACATCCTTTACTAACTCCCCCTGTTCCTCTGCCTCAGGATCATCTAACAGGGGCTCGGGCCACGGGGAAACATGTATGCTTTTTTTGTTTTCGAAATCCTTATAATACTTATTATAAACCTCTTCGGTAACAAAACACATGATCGGTGCCAACATCTTCGTTATTCCAAGTCCTACACGGCGCAATGTGAATTTGACCGCTTTGTCGTCTTCGCTGTATATTCGATGTTTAATCATCTCTATATAATGGTCCGCCAACACATGCCATAGAAAATATTCTACTTCCTGAAGTGCTTTATCGTATCGATATCCATCCATGTATTCGGTTGCATTTTTTACCACTTTGCTGAATTTACTAAGCAGCCATCTATCAACAATCCTCAATTCAGGGACATCTTTAATATTATCATTGACGGAATTTCCAATGAACTGCTGTATGTTCCAGAATTTAGTTCGGATCCTCTGCCCTCGCTTCAACCATTTTTTCTCGAACTCGGCATCCTCTCCCGGTTTACTGGAACCGCTGAGGTATCTGATGGCATCGGCCCCATATTTTTCTGCCACCTCCTCAGGGTCGACTATTACTCCTCGAGAAGAAGAAAATGCCTTCCCACCGGGAAGCATCAGATATCCGTGGATCAATATATCGTTCCAGGGTTTTTCGTCAGAATGAAATAAACTTTTCACGATCGTGTTAAAGGCCCAAAAGCTGATTATATCATGGGACTGGGGACGTAACGTGAATGGAAAAACCTTGTGGAACAGTTCGGAATCCTCTATCCACCTTGTTGCTATATATGGTGTAAGTGACGAGGTAGCCCATGTATCGAGGACATCTTTTTCAGGCTCGAAGCCTTTACCGCCACATTTATCGCAATCTCCTATGGGTTCATCCACCAATGGATTCACCGGCAGCTGCTCGTCGTCTGCCAGCTTTACTTCTCCACACCCTTTACAATACCAAACCGGGAAGGGTATTCCGTGAAACCTCTGCCTTGAGATACACCAATCCCATTTAAGTGATTTTACCCAGTTGTCGTACCTCACCTTCATATGTTCCGGATACCAATTTAGATCTTCACCTGCATCCAAATACTTTTCTCGCAAATCCAGGTACTTTATGAACCACTGTTTGGTAACCAGAAATTCAATAGGTGTGTCACACCTCTCGTGTACGTTCACATCGTGGGTAATCTTCCACCGTTCGTCGAGTTTGTTCTCCTTCTTCAGGTCTTCTAATATCCTCCGTCTAGCCTCGTAAACATCCAAGCCCTGGTATTTGCCGGATTTGTCGGTCATATGCCCGGTCTCGTCGATAGCTATTCTGAGGGGTAACTCGTGAGAGTACCACCAATCTATATCGGTTTGATCACCAAAGGTACAGCACATCACTATTCCCGTACCGGTTTCCATATCGACTTTATCGTCTTCCAGTATCGGTACTTCCTGACCAAAAAGGGGTACAACCGCTTTCTTACCTATAAGGTGTGAATTTTCTTCGTCCTCAGGATGAACGAATACTGCAACACATGCAGACAGCAGTTCAGGTCTAGTGGTGGATATCGTCAGTTCGTCTCCTCCTTTAACATGGAAGTTTATGTTATTGAACATTCCTTCCTTTTCTAAACTCTCGGTTTCTACCTGTGAGATCGCGGTTTCACAATGAGGGCACCATAGCGTAGGGGCTTCCTTTCTGTATTCACGTCCCATCTTGTACAGCTCAATGAACGATTTTTGTGAAGTTTTTCTGGACTGTTCATCGATAGTGCGGTAGAATATGTTGTAATCCGGAAACGTCCCTATCCTCTTCCATTTTCGTTCCAGGTCCTCTTCTAATTTTTTACTTTCTTCCAAACATAATTCGATGAACTTATCCCTACCAACGTCCTTTGGATCAATTCCGGTTTCGTTTTTAACGTATAACTCCGTTGCGATTCCGTTGTCATCGAATCCCCATGGGTAAAACACATTGTAGCCCTGCATCCTCTTGTACCTAGCTATCATATCCATCTGCGTATAAGAGAAGGCATGACCTATGTGCATCCTGCCTGATATGGTCGGAGGTGGTGTATCGATTGAAAATATAGGTTTCTCTGAATTAGGGTCAAAGCTGTATATATCGCTATTTTTCCACCTCTCCAGCCATTTGTTTTCCATTTCTATGAACTCTTCGATTCCGGATCGGGACATGGACGGTACTATTTTGAATAAAGACTTTAAATTTTCGGTGTTTCATGTACCGATTCCATTAGGTCATATCTACATCCTCATGATCCTCTTCCAGGTATTCTTCTTCTGAGATGTCATCAATTTCTTCCGGTTCCTCTTTCCCGGAACTGGAAACAACCACTACTATGATGAGGGCCACTATGATCAACAGAATAGGCACCCACCAGTAGTCTTCAATGAAGCCGGATTCAGAGGGTTTTCCCTCGTCCCTTTCAAAGATCGCAGTTACATTAATATCATCTTCCATAGTTATGGTTAACGTCCTATCGGTTCCGGATGCCCCATCGGTCCATTCCATGAATTTCCAGCCCTGTGCAGGTGTTGCAGTGAGTGTTACATTGGTGCCTTCTTCATACACGGTTTCCTCCGAATCTACATCGACTATACCTTCTCCTTCGATATGCCACGTCAATGTGTAAGTCTGTGTGGGTATCTCGGCAAATACAGCAGTTACGATCTTATCGTCATCCATGGTCACATCTGTAGATATGGATGTTCCGGTTGCATCACCGGTCCATTCTATAAATTCCCAGCCAAAGGCGGGGTTCGCTGTTAGTGCTACAACGGTTCCTTCCTCGTATTCCGGCTGGTCTGGCTCAACATCTACCGTTCCATCTCCGTCGGTGTTAACCGTCAGAGTGTAAGTTACAGTCTCTTCAAATACAGCGGTAACGGTCTTGTTATCATCCATAGTAATAGTGATAGACAAATCGGTACCTGTTGCATCTCCTGTCCATTCAACGAATTCCCAGTCAGGTGAAGGAGTCGCAGTTATTGTAACATCCGTTCCCTCAAGGTATATGTACGTTCCTGGTACAGGGTCAGTAGTTCCCGCACCGTCGACATCTATGGTCAACTCGTACTCTTCCAGATTAGTTTCAAAGACCGCAGTTATTGTGCAATCTTCCTTTACTGTAATATTTGTCTCCGCTGATAGTGGATCTGAGATATTACCTATATCCCCAGTCCACTCGATGAAGTCATAATATTCATCGGCTGAGGCAACTAGGTCAACCACGGTATCCACACCATAAACAAAGGAGCCTTCACCCGGAGCAGTTACTTCCCCGCCATGGGTACTATCTATTGTTAGTGTATAAGTCTCCTCGACAACATCCACCATAACCAGATCGATATCATCATCACTGGATACCATGAGGGAGTACGTTCCTGGATCCACGGAATCCCATGTAAATGAGTCATCAAATGTATTACCTACGCCTAATGTAAGGTTTGTGTACATATCTTCTTGGGTACTACCCACAGAGAAAACTATGTCCTGTGTACCTTCCAGTGTGCCCGTGTTCGTTATTGTGTATTCCACAGTAACCGTTTCTCCTTCCACAACCTCTTCGTCGTAGGAGGTGATTTCAACATGGAAATTGGGTGCATCTGCCTCAACAGGCTCTCTGACAGCGTCTTCGTTACCATCGGACCTGTTGTGATAGTCAATGGCTTGAACAACATACCACCACAAGACACCATCAGCGGTGCCTGCTCCGTGGTCGGTGTAGCTGTAACTGGCAGAGCCATCGGCATCCACTGTCGCCAGAAGTTCTCCCCATCGTATACCGTCTTCGTTATCAGCACGGAGGATGTTGTAATGACTAACCCTTAGAGGATCATCCGGACTTGCATCCCATGTTATAAGATTATCTTCTGTAGCATCTGACGAATCCATTGCAATCACACTCATGTTATCCATCCATAGTTCTCCTACGGCCTCCTGTTCACCGCCCATGGGTCCTGTATCCCCTTCTGCGGTGACATGCATACGTGCCCTTATGGTATGAACGTATCCAACAGGATTGTAAACAACCGGTTCAAACTCTTCCCAGTCAAATGTTCCTGTGGTTGTGTCATTATCCATAAACACACTTTGCCAGCCGACATCGGTATCGTGAACAAGGATTTCAACAGTTGCGTTGTGTATGTATGTTGTCCATCCTAATCCGGAACCCGCGCTCAAAGCCTTTCGGAAGGCTCCAGAGATCATTACACCGCTTGATGTGGGTTCGAAACTCTGTTCCCAGTATGAATTCTCTGTGGAGACGTTTCCCTCTCCTTGAGCTTGTGCATAAACGTATATAGAACCGCCTTCCAGATAGGATTGATTGCTCCATTCGGCAAGGCCTTCGTCCTCAACACGTGTCAATTCCCAAGGCTCGTAATCTTCGTCAAATATACCGTTTTCCAGCAACTCCGCTGTACCGCTGTGCTCTACGGTCAGATTCGATGGCGGTGCCGGGAGGTCTCCTAGGATCATGAATAATCCACTGGTATCTATTCCGCTCAAACCCTCGTCATCGTGTACAGTTGCCCGTACTCGTACCGAGCTGCTGTAGATATCACCGGGTATGTCCCAATCGAAGCTACCGGTATCAGTTGTACCTTCGATGATATAATCCCAAGAAGTGCCGCCATCCGTACTGAACTCCAGGTCAACAACGGTGATGTTGTAATCACCGGGAGTTGTGGTCCATGTGATTGACTCGGTTGTACCTGCGTCCCATGTTTCTCCGCCAGTCGGTCTTGTTAACTCGATGGACGGACTAGGTCCCGAGGGTTCTTGAACTGCCCCTTCGTTACCATCGGTTTGCCCGTATTCATTAACCGCGTTCACAACGTACCACCAGAGGATCTCATCTGCCGTACCTGCTCCATAATCGGTGTAGCTGTAACTGGCAGAACCGTCGGCATCCACTGTCGCCAGAAGCTCTCCCCATCGTACACCGTCTTCATTATCCGCACGGAAGATGTCGTAATGAGTAATGTTGGTCGGATCATCCGAACTTGCATCCCACGTGATGAAATTATCTTCCGTTGCATCCTCGTCAGCTTCGGCAACGCTTACCTGGTCAACCCAAAGCTCGCCCATTGCCGATTGTGCTCCGCCCAGAGGTCCTGTATCCCCTTCTGCGGTGACATGCATGAGTACCCGTACATTATCCACACTTCCGGTCGGTGCATACACAACAGGTTCAAATTCGACCCACCCGGAGTCTCCACTTGATATATCCTCGTCTATTAGTACTGACTGCCAGCCGATAGCGGTATCATTAACCAATATCTCCACGGTAGCATTGTGCACATATGTGGCCCAGCCGATTCCAGAGTCTACGGTGATCAACTTTCTGTACGTACCGCTTACGGTTAGCTCCTCGGATGTGGGTTCGATACTCTGCTCCCAGTACGACATCTCGGTAGTGATATTCCCCTCTTCTGCTGCCTCGGTTGATACGTATATAGAACCGCCTTCTATGTATGATTCATTGTCCCATCTAGCCTCGCCCTGTTCGACCACTCTTGTCAAGTTCCATGGATCGTAGTTACCATCAAATATTCCGTTATCCAATATGTCACTTACACCGGTGAGCTCAACATTCAGGTTCGTCGGAGGTGTCGGTGGATCTCCTAGTATGGAGAACACACCACTGACATCACTGCTGTTCATTCCTTCATCATCGTGAACAGTTGTACGTACCATTGCATCCAAGGTCAATACGTCGGGAATACTCCAACTATAGGAACCACTATCTTCTGTACCTTCGACGATATACTCCCACGAAGAGCCACCATCCGAACTGAATTCCAGATCAACACCGGTTATTGTACCATTGGCCGGAGTTGTAGTCCACGTGATGGATTCGGTGGTTCCCGAAGTCCATACTTCACCGCCGGTAGGGCTTGTTAGTTCTATGCTAGGACTGGGTTCTACATCAACCCCGATACCTCCGCTGATAACCACCGCGAAGGGCTGGGTTCCCTGGGCAACCTGGTGGGCACTTACGGACACCTGGTAGGTTCCCGTATCAACGCCGTTCTCCGACGGAAGCAGAAGTATGTTCTCCTCTACGTTCAATCCGTCCCACGCTCCGCTTCTCGGCCCGTTCCATGGATTACTTGTAGGATCAGGTTCCGAGTAACCCGGGTCGTAACCCGTGTAAGCATTTCCAACGTATCTCGTTCCTCCCGGGGTAAATAGCTCAAGGTCAAGGTCATTGACGATTGTTGGATCAGCCTCAGGTGCTCCTGGATAATCGCTCCAAACTAAGGTGACCTCTAACTCCTGTGAGGGATCATTAACCTCGAAGTCCATATCCCAACTCTGTCCCGTGCTTAGCTCGACATCCTCGTTCCAGGAGTCGAATACGTAGGCTTTACGGTCATCGCCGTCGAAGTACAACGAACGGTCTAGCATGCTCCGTCCGAATCCCTGGTC
>JAWOAU010000056.1:0-25866 GCA_046498385.1 Thermoplasmata archaeon
GTTGTAACCGTTACCCGTGATATCCGCATAGGTGATGTTCCAACCGTACCCGCTGTACTCGCTGTGGTTCCCGGAGATGATGGTTTCGAGCTCTGCAAAAACAGTAAAAGAACTGTTCCATGTACGTGAGTTATCAACCAGCTCGACTCTAACACTGTAAATCTTTTTGGTTTCCGTGTCATCGTAGGTAAAGTTAACCGAAGTGGTTGCATAGGCCGCCAGGTCAGTTACGGAATCGGAATCCACCTGGACATCATCTATGTACAGTTTCACCGTATCGCTTTCGGACACATTACCGATATTTTTAACCGTACCCTCTATGGTAACGCTTTCTTCGGGTTCAATCTCGCTCGGCACCACGGACCAGCCCTCGAGGATCAGACCCTTTCCAGTCATGGCCTCCGACAGATCGTGCAGGTGAGGGGTTACCCCTAGATCTGTTGTCGTCAAGTTCTGCCTTACCCACAGGTACTTACTAGCCATATCTTCGTCTTGGACTATGTCGGATATCGAGGCTCCGTTTGTTGCTTCCGTCCATTCTGTAGGGACGATCGTATCACTGTCGGATACCGCAGTGTATATCTTTACGAATGTATCGATAGGCTCGGTGCTGTTCCAGATGATAACGCTGTCGGCTGCGATATACTCCAATGGTAACGGTTGGGAGACGCGGTAGCCTTCAAGCTCGCCTTCCGTTAAGACCAAGTCGTCCCCATCTGTTTCAACACCCACTGCTCCTTTATAATTCCCCCACTCCTCACCCAACTGCGTGATCCTTGATACGTCTCCAGTGACGAACACAAGCACATCTCCTTCGTAAACAGTACCGTTTATATCCGCCACCGCCTTGAACTCATACTTGGTGAGGGGGTCGAGGTCTGTAACGGTTTTGTTGAACTCTCCGCTCTCTGTAACGGTCCAGTTGTCGGTGTCGGTCCATGCACCACCCAATTTCCTGTAACTGAAGGATACGTTGGATGATTCTCCTGTAGTAAGATTCCCCTGCAAATTAGCGGATGTCGGGGTCACGTCGGTAGTGGGGTTTGTTTGGACGACGAATTTATACCTTATTAACACGATTCCAGAACCTCCGTCACCACCGTTACCGCTGTCGGAGTAACTAGAACCGCCACCACCTCCTCCCCCCCCTGTATTAGCTGACGCATCTTGTCCGTCAGAACCATGTTGAGCTCCATCACCACCACCTCCGGTCCCTCCTATACCGGGATTTGGATTTTGTTGAGATCCACCACCACCTCCACCGGCAAACCAGCCATTTTCTCCATAATCACTGAATTGAGAGAATTCTATTCCATCACCACCATTACCAGCATCAGTAGCGGCATCTTCGCCTGAAGTGGAAGCTCCACCACCACCTCCACCTGCACCATCACCTGCTGATGCTGTATTTGCACTTCCCCCGTCATTGCCCTGTCCTGGTTCACCGCTTCCCCCTACGTTGCCATCTCGACCACCACCCCCACCACCTGAACCACCGTCTTTACCATCTTCGTTCCACCCTCCACCTCCACCCCCACCGATGGAAGTTAATATTCCAAACACACTATCGCTTCCGTTGGTTCCCGGATTGTTATTAATGCCGCCGCTACCGCCGGCACCAACTTCAATATCTATCTCAGCTCTAGGGACAACAGGATAATTCTCTTCATAAATTAAACCACCAGCTCCACCACCACTGCTACCACCACCTCCACCTCCACCACCAGCTACAACCAAAACCTCTACCTCCCCAACTCCCGCCGGAACCTTCCAGGTGTGGGAACCTGTATTGTTAAAGACCTCTAACACATAGTCCTCGCTCCCATCTCGGGAAGCGGTTTCTTCCTCCAACTGGACTTCATCCTTGAGTTGTGGAGTGCTTGTAATATGTTCAGGAACTAGCACTTCATTTGAAGATTTGGTATTATTAACTACGCCGCCGTAGCAGCTTATTAATATTATAAGCCCGGTTATGATTGCCACTAACTTAGTACAGGGGACTCCCATAAAGGTGTAATGACATCTTGTTATATAAAAACTTTATTTACTGTTCAGTACTTCGGAGGGTAGACTAAGAACGGAGAAATTCCCACCTTTTTTCTTATATCATTCCTTCATTTAGGCGTAAAGAACATGACAATCCCTGCTAAAGAGCGAAAAATATCGGATTGTATCTTTACTTTCCGAAGTACTGCTGTTACTATCTGGTTATCCTGCAATCGCTTTTTCCAGATTGTAAAAAAGGAAAGGGTGTTTTGTTCCCTGTGTTTCAACAGCCCCTATAGTTCCTCTTCCGGTTCATCTTCTGTGAGCTCATCCTCTAATTGTTCCTCCTCATCAGGTACACCCTTGGAAGTATCCTTCTTTTTCATCAGGAACAACACCAGTAACAAAACTACCAATACAACTATGACCAGAGGCAGTATCCACATGGACATTCCTGCTTCCGAGGGACCATCATCCTCCTCTTGGAACAGAGCTGTTATCTCCCTGTCTCCATCCATGGTAACCGTGATATTATGATCCGCTCCCGTGTAATCTCCGGTCCATTCTACAAAGACCCAGCCTGACGCAGGTGTCGCAGTCAATGTTACCGAAGTTCCTTCTTCGTAATCGTCCAGGTCCGGGTCCGCTTCTACATTACCTTCTCCGTCTATGTTTACCGTTAGTCCGTACGTATCTACCGGCACTTCCTCTTCAAAGACTGCTGTGATGTTCCTATCACCATCCATGGTCACGGTGATCTCTGTATCTGCTCCGGTGTCATCTCCAATCCATCCTACGAGTTCCCAGCCATCCACAGGTACAGCGGTCAGGGTAACTATAGTTCCTTCTTCATACTCATCTAGGTCGGGAGCGATGTCTACCGTACCTTCTCCTTCGATATTCACCGTTAGAGTGTATGTAGGTATCTCCACAAAGACAGCCGTAACGGTCTTATCACCGTCCATGGTAACGGTGATCTCAAGCTCGGTGCCTTCATGATCCCCGGTCCAATGGCTGAAATACCAACCGTCATCAGGTACGGCCTCTATCGTAACTTGGACACCTTCCCCATACACATGTGTTTCCTCTGGAGGTTCAGTACTTCCTTCTCCGACCGTATTTATGGTTAGAGTGAACATGGCTTCCTCTATCACAGTTACGATAGTCGGGTCTGATGTAACTCCATCATATGAAGCTCTTACCTCGTATTCGCCTGCGGTTTCCCGGTTGAAAACACCGTCCTCCGCATTTTGCCAAGTAAACTCTGTTGCCATATCCGTGATAAGGTTGCCGTACTCGTCTCTAGCTTCAGATGAGAAGACCAGTTCCTCGCCGGGCGTAACGACCTGGTCTTCGGTTGGTGAGATGATCACCGCGGCCGTTTCTGCCGGTATGACGGTAACGGTTACAGAGGGTGAAGATATTCCTAAATATCTCGCATTTACATGATATTCTCCAATTTCGGTCTGGCTGAACAGGCCGTTTGAATCCGCGTTTTCCCATGCAAAATGGTCTACATCGTCGGTGATCAAGTTATCGTATTCATCATGCACCGCCGCGGAGAACTGGATCTCTTCTCCTGCAGCAAGGGTCAGGTCCTCTGCTGGGGTTATATTAACGTGATCTGCTACCCCTGGCACAACGTTCACAGTAGTCACGTTAGAACTTATCCCTGAATAAGCGGCCCTTACTCCATATTCCCCGGCCGTTATTTCTTGGAAGAGACCTTCTGCATCGGTATTCTCCCAAGCAAAATCCGTATCTACATCTGTTATCAGATTGCCGTATTCATCATACACCGCCGCAGAGAATTGGATCTCTTCTCCTGCAGCAAGGGTCAGATCCTCTGCTGGGGTTATATTAACGTGATCTGCTACCCCTGGCATAACGTTCACAGTAGTCACGTTAGAGCTTATCCCCGAATAAGTGGCCCTTACTCCATATTCCCCGGCCGTTGTTTCTTGGAAGAGACCTTCTGCATCGGTATTCTCCCAAGCAAAATCCGTATCTACATCTGTTATCATATTGCCGTATTCATCATACACCGCCGCAGAGAAATCTATTGTGTTTCCAACGGTGATGGTTTGATCATCTGTCGGGCTTATCTCAACTAAATCCACCTCAGACGGTACCACGGTCACAAGGACTGTGGTGGAGTTGACCGTCTCATATCGGGCATTAACATAATAATCTCCGACTTCCTCTCTGTTGAAAATTCCTGTCTCATCTGTGCCGTGCCAAGTAAAGTCTAAAGCATCATGGGTTATCAAGTTATCATATGTATCGTATGCCTCTGCCTCGAAAACCAGGTCAACTCCGGCGGTAGTAGTTTGATTTATATCCGGGCTTATTTCGACCCTGTAAACATCGGCGGGTAAAACAGTAACACGTGTTATTTCAGAAGTAACAATATCATAGGTAGCACTTACATTATATTCTCCAACCGCGGTATGATTGAAGAAACCTGTTTCATCCGTATCCTCCCATTCAAATTCTGTGGCATTATCTTCTAAAAGATTACCAAATTCATCATATGCCGATGCAGAGAAATCTATGGTATCTCCGGCATCGATGATCTGATGTGTATCCGGGCTTATTTCCACACTGTGGATGCCGGAAGGTACTACCGTAATACTAGTAACAGAAGAAGTTACTCCATCATAGGCTGCGGTCACGTTATAACTACCGATGATTTCCTCGTTGAAAATACCGTTATCAGCACCCTGCCAGGTAAAGTTGTTCGGATCATCGGTGATCACATTACCATATACGTCCCTTGCCTCGGCGTTGAAAACTAAATCGATTCCCGCAACAACACTTTGATTTTCAGAAGGCGAAATAACCACGCTGTCTACTTCATCCCGGGGCTTGACCGTAACTCTCGTAGGTTCAGAAGTAACCCCGGAAAGGGCAGTTGCGGTCACATTATAATCCCCCGCGACAACTTTGTTGAACGTACCTGCGGTAGCGTTTTCCCACGAAAAAGATGTAGTAACTACATTACCATGTTCATCCCTCGCCTCTGCGGTGAATTCCAATTCCTCACCCGCAGTGATCGTTTGGTTTTCGGAAGGCGATATCTCAACGGTGCTTATATCTCCGGTCGAAACCATCAACGTTGCAGTATCCGTTAATCCAAGGTATCCCCCTTCTACATCCCAAGTACCGGCATATTCAGAGGTATAGATAGTTCCATTCCAACTTCCGCCGGCGGCTCCGTCTATCGACCATGCCGCACTTTCGGATACATCGTCTATCTCATTGTCTAGCATATCGTAAGTTACAGCGGTATAATTCTGTGTTTCTCCTGCAGAGACGAAAGAGAATCCAGGTGTTACCGAGATATATGCAGGTTCACCGGGCTCTACCTCTAGGGCCGCATTGTCGGTCAGGCCCTCTCCATCATAGGTGTAGGTGCCGGTCACAGACCACTCCCCAGCTACCTCCGAAGTATAGGTACCAGTGATTTGGTCCCAACTTCCACCGGCGGCCCCGTCGATCTCCCAAACCGTATCTTCGGTCACATCGCTTATCTCATTTCCCAGATCATCATAGGCAGTAGCGGTGTAAACAACGGAGTCACCTGCGGTTACGATTTTTTCCGCAGGAGTAACTTCTATACGATCAGGAACTGAAACTGTGAGTTCCACCGTGTGAACCATATCCCTGCCTTGGTAGGTATAATTACCTGTCACGTTCCATGTCCCCGGGGTTTCCGAAGTGTATATATTATCTACCCACGAGCCGTTTGCCCCGTCCTCTACGGACCAAACTGTTTCTTCCGAAACCTCCCTTATCTTTTCATCGAATTCGTCGTAAGCAATGGCCGTAAACGCTATGCTGTCACCGGAAACTATGTTTTCATCGACAGGTTCAACCCTGATATGATCGGGAACTGTAACTTTCAATTCCACTTCGTCCATGAAATCGTCACCTCCATATGAAAACACACCGGTTACATTCCAAACGCCGGTGTTTTCCGATGAATAGGATGATTGATACCAAGTGCCTCCAGCTTCCGTATCCACGGACCAATTAACAAGATGGGTAATATCCTTTAGCTCGTCGCCTGCTTCGTTGTAAGCCGTGGCGGTATAAGTTACTGTATCCCCTGAAATAACCGTCTTTGTTTTAGGTTCTATCTCCATATAGTCCGGGTAGTCGAGTATAGTCAAGGTTGATACATCATAGGGTTCGTCCGAACCACCAAGTTGAGCGATCACCCCAAGACTCCCCAAAATACCTGGTGACGGTGTATTGTCTTCTGCATGGGGCACATAGATCTCTATGGAAAAGTTACCAGAAGAACCGGTGGTAACCGATTCATGAATGTCGGCCATGGGGATACTGATATCAAACTCCTCCGAAGTATGATTTATAAATGCACCGCTGATAGCAACCGTGTCTCCCACAAAAGCTTCGCTAGGATCAACTGAGAGGGTGTTAGGGTTAGGAGGTAAATTATACTGCTCTAACACCCTAGTCCAAGCCATATCCGGACGGTCTACCTGTCCTTCAACATAATTTTGTACGTTGCTGCAGTAATTTCTTATCCGGTATCCGTCAACACCGTTGATAGTCTCATCTTGTTCTATTTTAAAAGTTTCAAACTCGCCAGCAGGTACATCTGATACCTCTAAATCAGGTGCTATCTGAGTTCGCCGGATAAAGTTATCTGTTTCGTCAATATCTTGAGTTTGATCGAAAACGTTGGACTCCATGTGATAATAGCCCTGAGAATGTACCGAATTGTTTGCCCAAAAGTGCGTAGAGGGCTTTAAAGGAAAATCATGGTCCTCCACATTTGGAAGATGAGTATTTGTGGTTTCACTTGTTACATTCATCTCTTCGTCATCTATTAGAGGAAAATGAGCTATAGCTTCTATATGTTGATATTCATACTCCTTTAAAACACCCAAATCATCTATCCGATGTAAAATATAACCTTCGGTATATCCATCGTCAACACTTATATCAAAAGAACCTATTATAGGTATCTGAACCTCGCCCTCGCCGCCTAATACCTCACCCTCAACTGTAACGTTATATACAGGTGTCGTAACACCTTCGACCTCTACATATTCTATGGATGCAACGGTGTAGATCAATCTTTCATCTATATCTAACTCCAATAATACCCCGTTTTGTTCGGAACTAGACCAGCTTTCCTGATAATAAGTCCAAGACGAACCTATTATCCAAGTGGGTACGTCTGACATGAGTTCAACCATCAATGTGGCCGTATCTATCAACTCCTCTTCTTGAAAGTTGTATGTAGCGGTAACCGTCCACTCACCTGCATATTCGGAAACGTATACGTTATTATCCCAACTACCGCCGGCTTCGGCATCGATGGACCAAGAAGTATCGTCCGTTACATCCTTTATCTCATGCCCGAGTATATCATAGAGTTTTGCGGTGTAAGAGATGCTCTCTTTCGTCATAACCTTTCCTGCCGCCGGCTCAATAGCGAAAAAGCCCAGTTCCACAACTTCCAGTTCAGCCGTATCAAGTAAGTATTCTGCTCCATAGGTATAATTGGCGGTTACCGTCCATTCCCCATGGTTTTCGGACGTATATACATTCGCAACCCAGTCTCCACCGGCATCTTCATCTATAGACCAAACAACTTCTTCGGTTATATCGTCGATCTCTATGTCGTCTGCGTCAAAAACTGCGGCGGAGTATGCCACACTTTCTCCGCTAAATAAATGTTCTAGCTGCGGGTCGATCTCGATGTAATCCGGTACTGTCACAATGAGTTCAGCTACACCTGTCAAAATTCCTTCCCCATAGCTGTAATTAGCGGTTACCATCCACGTACCTTGGTTTTCAGACGTATACACATTAGCATCCCAATCTCCACCCGCCTCGTCGTCAATAGACCAATTACTCACGTCGGTCACATCCACTACAGGGTTTCCCTGGGCATCATAGACAACGGCACTGTAAACAACAAAATCTCCAGGGATAACCGCTTCCTCAGCGGGCGCTATAAGGACATGGTCCGGTTCATTTAGTATCGTAAGTGTTGCCGCTTGATAAGATTCTTGGAACTCTTGCGATCGAGCCACCACTCCCAGGCGGCCCAATAAACCGGGTGATGGAGTATTATCTTCGGCTTCCGGGACCTGGATATTTAAAGAAAAATTGCCCTCGGCATCCGTTTCAACAGCATCTACAAAACCGGCCATGGGTATGTTAAGATCAAACATTGATGAAGGATATCCCGGAAAACTACCCCTTACCGCTACAGTATCCCCAACGTAAGCTTGGGCCGGTTCAATGGACAGGGAATTGGGATCATCGGGTATTTCATAATCCTCAAGTGTTTTGTACCAGTCCACATCCGAATGATCCACATCCTCTTTTACATAGTTTTGTATGTTGCCGTTGTAGTATCTCACCTTCGTACCTTCATCGTCTCCACCCATATATTCTGAAACCTCAAAGGTATGGAAGGTCTCCGCACTCACCGTCACGGGAACGATGTCCTCCGATACGTGAACGGTTCTATTCAACTGAGTTGTTTCGTTCGCGGTTGAATTATCGTCTACAGACCACCCGGCGATCACATGGTTGAAACCTTCCGTATGTACCATGTTGTTAGCCAAGAAATGCCTTTCAGGGGTCAGCGGAAAATCATAGTCTTCAACGTTGGGTTCATGTGTGATGGTTCTCGACATCGTTAGCTCAAAGTTATCGATAAGCAACTGGACTGTCCCGATCATATTTCTATATTGATGCTCCTCAAGTACTCCTAGGTCGTCCATACGATATAGAATGTGACCTTCATAATCTCCCTCCTCGATCTCAAAAGCGGCCGGGCCGAACATTGCTTGAACTTCACCGTTTCCCCCTAGCACCTCTCCGTCTTTGGTCACCCGATACACGGGGGTAGTAACTCCACCTACATCTATATATTCTACGGATAAAACGGTGTAGGTTATCCTTTCCTCAAGGTGAACCCAGTTTACACTGCCAGCGGTAGAGTTGATCCACGTCTCCTGCCGATAGGTCCAAGACGTACCGACTCTCCATGTAGGAACATCGGATGAACCTTCTTCTACGGACATCGTCGACTCATCACACACGGAATCACCGAGTTCGATTCCAGCAGACAACCCGAAATTCACTGCCACTGAACTTATTACCAAGATTGTAAGAATCAATATGCTTGTCTTTTTCATGATAACCATCTTGCTCAAATTAACTTTTCTTAGCTATATAGGTTTTTTGTAGAGGATTATTCGATGCCTTCCATTGACAACAATTTTAAACGAGTCCCCTATAGTACCTTCTGATTATTAAAACATGGTAAAAAAAGGCAGTTTGTGTAAAATATACTACGGATGGTTCATCGTACTAGGAGCCTTTTTAGCCCTGCTGATATCCAGCATTAGGGTATACAGCTTTGGTGTTTTCATAGAGCCGCTGACCCAGGAATTCGGTTGGTCCAGAGCTCCGTTGACTCTGGGATTCTCCATATCCCTCTTTGTTACTTCTTTTTTCGGCATAATCGCCGGTAGGTGGAGTGATAAATACGGGGTCAGAAAGTTGATGGCCGCAGGAACGGTTCTCATCGCCGCCGGATTTCTCTTGAGCAGCCGTATAGAAACGATCCAACACCTATATCTCAGTTTCCTACTAGTGGGGATAGGGGCTAGTGCCGTGTATATACCTGTGACCACTACCGTAGCAAGGTGGTTCGACGAAAGAAGAGGTCTGGCCGTAGGCATATCCGTGACTGCCATCGCCATAAGCATGGCCTCTTTTCCCCCGATACTAGAACGGTTCATACATTCTTTGGGGTGGAGGACGACCTTTGTTATCATCGGTATTTTATCCCTAGCGGCTCTATCTGTCTCCACCTTATTGATGAAACGTGCCCCCGATAACAGATGGAACAATGATGGAAAGGGATTTAAAGGAAAACATTATACCTTAAAAGAAGCTCTGCACACTAAGTTTTTCTGGATCATCTATTTCATGTTCATGATGGCACAGTTTTCAGCCATGACCATCACCGTTCATATTATTCCCTACGCTATAGACGCCGGTATCCCCAGTTTTTACGCCGCTACAGTCCTGACCATTATTGGAATTGCAAACATCTTTGGTAGAATTATAGGTGGTTGGACCTCGGATAAGTTAGGGGTGATCAAGGGTGTTTCCATATTCTTTGTTTTCCAGGCAGCGGCCATATTCATGCTGCCCTTCGCCGCGGGACTATCGACCATGTATGCAATCGTCACGCTCTTCGGTCTAGCATACGGAGGATGGGTAATGATATATCCAGTTATCACAAGCCGTTTGTTCGGTACGAAAAATTCAGGGGCGATACTCGGCGCACTTGGGACTGTGGCAGGCCTGGGTGGTGCCTTTGGTCCTTACTTAGCTGGTTATCTCTACGACGTGACCGGGGTTTACGATCTAGCCTTTCTAATAAGCGGGGTGATGACGGCGGCAGCCCTCGGCCTGTCCTTTTTGTTCATCCGGGTTTACAAGGAGTAAACATCATCGCCCTAGACTAAAAATAAGGCGAGGTATGCATCTGCAGGCAGGTTCGAAACCGTATATCTGTGTTTGAGAAAAAAGTATCTCTCATGACTCTCCGCTAAATCTATTATAGAGGGTTAACTTATAACGGTATCTCAAAGTGAAAAACATGATACTCTCTGACGGACAGATAAAGAAACTTATGGGCGCAGAACGATTGGTGATCCAAAGTTACAATGAAAAAAACCTGACTCCGAACGGATACGACGTAACGGTAGAAGAAGTCTTCGTTTCCGGAAGTATGAATCAAAAGGAAGGCCTAGTAAAGATTCCACAAGGTACCTGGTTTGCGGTTTCCACCAAGGAATACTTCAGATTCCCTGCAAACGTAGCAGGGCAGATCTGGATCCGTACGACCTGGGCAAGAAAGGGTGTACTGGCCTCCTTCGGTATGATAGATGCGGGGTTCCAAGGTAATTTGACCTTGAGTGCATACAACACACATCAGGATATCGAAATACCCATCAACGATACATTCGCCCAGATCGCCTTCCATATGCTGGAACAGGGAGCTGAAAAACAGTATGCAGAGCGTTCGGGAAACTATCAGGGGCAAAAAGGGGTGCGGTTGTGATCGGTTCTAGATCACGTATTTTTTATTGAGTATGGACGAAGGTTATATCGCCTATCGCAATATTTCGCTACCCACCGGACATTTGATGAGACATCCTCTGCAGTCCACCCTTGTAGCCAAACTGTTCCCACATGCAAATTTATCGATAAGATAAGGGGAATCATCCGAAGGTTCTTTGAGTGCTCCCGCCGGACATGCGCTCATGCAAAATCGATCACAAGTTTTACAGTAGTTCTCATTCAATGAGGCATCGGGTTCAAGCTTTGCGTTGGTTATTATCCCGGTGAGGCGAACTCTGGGTCCGTATCGAGGTGTCAAAAGCAGGCTGTTTCTACCGAGAACTCCTATTCCCGCTTCGGCACCGGCGTGTTTAAGAGAAAAAAGTCCGGTTAAATCACGACCGTCCACCCCGCCCTCGGATGCCATCTGATGATATGCTTTGTACCCCTTACGCTCGAGAAATCTGGATATCTGGTATCCGAACCTATCTAGATCCTGTGAAATGAAGGTGATGTGCCCTTTCATCATCTTCTCTCTGGAAGCTATGGTGAAATAGCCGCCGGAATCGGACTGGAGTTCCAGCTGGGCATCAAGCATCTTTAAACCCATGACTATGACTGACTCGGCATCATGCATGATATCCGAGGGACGATGTCCCTCGGGAGCATTTTCTAAATTATTTGCCAGTGTAACACCAAATACCGAAACACCCAAAAGATCCACCATATCCTCTAATTCTTCTTTCAAACTCATTTGAACCGTCCTCGTTGAAACTCTAAATGGTATATCTTAAACATCTCATATAAACTTATGCTAAGGATAATGGTTTCAAGATTCTTTACAGATAACAAATCTGTAATCCGATAGATTTTTATGTGACTTGTCATAATGAGGGAATCACGGGATAAAATGAGCAAAGTAACCTTCAGCATAATAAAAGCTGACGTGGGCGGATTCCCAGGGCATGCAAACGTGCATCCTGAACTTATAAAGGTAGCCCAGGAAAGCTTAAAGAAAAGCGATGTTTTAGAAGATTTCCATGTGACCCACTGTGGTGACGACCTGGAGCTGCTGATGACCCACCGAAAGGGTGAGGATTCGGAGGAGGTCCATTCACTGGCTTGGGACACATTTAAAAAGGCAACAAAGAAAGCCAAAGAACTGGGCCTTTACGGTGCCGGACAGGACATGCTTTCAGATGCATTCTCCGGCAATGTAAGGGGGATGGGGCCCGGGATAGCGGAAATTGAGTTCACTCCGAGAAAAGCCGAGCCGGTTGTGGCCTTTCTCATGGATAAGACGGAACCCGGTGCATTCAATCTACCAATTTTCAAGATGTTTGCAGACCCGTTCAACACCGCCGGTCTTGTGATAGACCCATCGATCCACAACGGTTTCAGATTCGAGATATGGGATATCAAGGAATCCACCAAGGTGATGATGGAAACACCTGAGGAGATCTACGACATACTCGCACTGATTGGTGCCAAGGGTCGATTCGTTATCAAAAGAGTCTTCCCTAAGGGGGACAAGTTACCCAACGACGAGGCGGTAGCCGCAGTGAGTACGGAAAAACTCTATCAGATAGCCGGAGAGTACGTCGGTAAGGATGACCCGGTCGCGGTCGTTCGAGCACAATCTGGACTGCCTGCCTTCGGAGAGGTGTTGGAGCCATTCTCACACCCCTTCCTCGTATCCGGTTGGATGAGAGGCAGTCACAACGGACCCATCATGCCCGTAGGGGTGAAAAACGCCGTATGTACACGATTCGATGGCCCCCCGCGAGTAGTGGCTTTGGGATTCCAGGTAAAGGATGGAAGGATGGGACAGGCAGCAGATATGTTCGACGACCCTGCCTATGACCCCGTAAGATGGGAGTCCGCAAAGGTCGCGGATTACATGCGAAGACACGGTCCCTTCGAACCCCACAGGTTACCGCTGGAAGAAATGGAGTACACTACTCTTCCCAGTGTGATGAAGAACCTGAAAGGTAGGTTCGAATCCGTGGACTAAAAAAACACCCTTCTTTTTCTTTTTTTACAATCTGGAAGTGGCCATCTTCTCGAAGATCAGTTCGTAGGGGTCATGGACGGAATCTATCTCTGCCTTGGTGATCCCGAGTTTGGATAGTTTTTCTTTGGAGGGGACTATATCCTCCTTTTTCGCGGTCCACCCCATATGGCCAAGGAAGTGGTCCGAACCTTTCTCCATTAATATCACAGCGTCCTTGGAGAGGTCCGAAAGGCCCATCTTGACAAGGGCATCTTTTATCTGTCTCTCTCCTGCGGCCCATAAAAGCACCTCTATCTCAAGAGAATCCGCAAGGTTGACACCGTGTTCAAAACATTCTTTGGCCTTGGTTAAGGCCCACTGCAGATGTTCGTCACTGAGTACCACAGATGGATCGAATACCTGTACAAAAACGCCCCTTTCCGCTCTGTATTTTTCTATTTTTTTAAACAACTCCTCGGACCCCAAAGGTTCCGGTATCTCCGCCCATACGATCTCCATTCTCATTCCTCCGAATTCAGCTTGATCACTACGTTTTCTAAAGACTCAACTCCCTTAAGGGAGCTTAGCATGCCCGTGATACCTCCCTTTAACATCTCCGACGGAAATGGTCCCAATGGTACACGTTTGCCCTGGATCTCCAATACTACATTGCTCTCAACGGTGCAGTGCACATCTTTTCCTTCATATTTGGCCTTGGCCATGGCGTTACAATCTTTGTAACCGCACATACCACAATCCAAACCCGCTAACTCTTTTTTGACCCTGTAGAGCTCTATGGTCTCGACGAGCTGGTCGATTATCTGGGATGCCTTGGCATGGGATACATCCGCACCAGGAAGGTCCTCATCCTTCATACCTTCCACTATCACCATATCCGGACCGATTATAAGCGGTAGTGTCTCCAATATTTCGTTCAAACCCATATCGGATTTGATGTAAAAAGCGGTCTCAGAGGGGGTTGAAAATACTACCGACTTTGCTCCTGCCTCCCGGTGTTTCCACGTATCCGTCCCCTGACGGTCTACACTGTACTCTCCCCGGGTATGTTTTACGGATACGATTGAATATCCCCTTTTGGTCAGTTCTTCTATTATGGACACGACCATGGAGGTCTTACCGCTGTTCTTGCCACCGGTAATCGCAAATACGGGTAACTTTGTCTTCATTTTTCCCTCATCAAGTAACTGAGCACGGGTTTTTTTGCGGCCTTGGCATCATCAACCCTTCTAACGGTGGTGTTGTGAGGGGCGTTCCTGACCACTTCTGGGTCCTCTTCGAGTATGTTTTTAACCGCATTCGCGAAGCCATCCAGGGTTTCCTTTCTCTCGGTTTCCGTGGGCTCGATCATCAACGCCTCGTCAACTATCAGCGGGAAATATATTGTTGGTGCGTGATAACCGTAGTCAAGCAACCTCTTGGCTATATCCACCGTCCTTAACCCCCTATCCTTCATACTTTTACCGGAGAGAACGAACTCGTGCTTTCTGAGAGACCTATATGGGAGTTCGAGATATCCCTCCAACAATTTACACAGGTAGTTGCTGTTGAGTACCGCTCTTTCCGCAGCCTCGGTCAAACCGTCCTTGCCCTTGGATTTTATGTAGGCATAGGTTTTCAGCAGGACGAGCCAGTTACCGTAAAATCCCTTCACACGGCCGATGGTGTTTTCCAGGGAATGATCTAGATAGTACCCTTCATCGCCCTTCCTGACCATGGGCACCGGCAGGTAGCTCTCCAACTCCTCAGTCACCCCTACCGGACCGGAGCCGGGGCCGCCCCCGCCGTGGGGTGTACTGAAGGTCTTGTGTAGGTTGAAATGCATTATGTCAAAGTTCATGTCCCCGGGACTCGTCTTACCCATGATGGCATTCAGGTTGGCACCGTCGTAATAAAGCAATCCGCCGGCATCGTGGACTGTATCGGCCACCTGGAGAACGTCCTCCTCGAAGATACCCAGTGTGTTAGGGTTAGTGAGCATGAAGGCGGCTGTTTTCTCCCCCACCGCCTGCTCAAGGGCCTTCAGGTCCACGCAGCCATCCTTGGAAGGTATCTCTATGGTTTTGTAACCCATCATGGCGGCGCTAGCGGGATTGGTACCGTGGGAAGTATCCGGTAGTATCACCTCGTTACGTTCGTCGCCTTTGTTCAGGTGGTACTGGTGTACTATCATGAGTCCGGTCATCTCACCGTGGGCCCCGGCGGCGGGCTGCAGGCTCACGTCGGCCATACCCCCTATCTGGGACAGCATGTTCTGCAACTCATATAATATCTCAAGGGCACCCTGGATTTCATCTTCCGGTTGATAGGGGTGAAGTCCCGTCGCCTTGGGGTCCTTCCCCAGCACCTCGCTATACTTGGGATTGTACTTCATGGTACACGAACCAAGGGGATAAAAACCAGTGTCCACCCCGTAGTTCATCTGTGACAGTCTCGTGAAATGTCTAGCGACCTCGTACTCCGGGACGTCGGGTATACGGGGTGCTCTTTTCCTGGCGATGCTCTCCGGTAACGGGTTGTCTTCTATGTCCCTCTCCTCTACATGCTCTTCCATGAGAAGATGTCGAGGGTACCTGGCCTGCCTGTATTCCATGCTCACCGGACCACCTCCTTAAGCACAGATACGAGCTTGTCGATATCATCATCACCGCAGGTCTCTGTCACCGCGGTTAGCAGGGAGGGGGGTAAATCTGCGAATCTGTCTGCTCCCCTTCCCAAGTTGATCCCGGGAAGTAGATTACATTCTCGTGATAGTTTGGCAAGCTCACCATGTATATCTCCCGGAAGGGATACCACGAATTCGTTGAAGAATTCTCCCGAGAAGATGGGTGCATCAACACCGGGTATGTCGTCTATGATCCCGGCAACTTCATGGGCCTTCCGGTAATTTAACCGGGCCAGTTTTTCAAGACCCTTTCCTCCCAGGGTGAAGGTGTAGACCGCCGAAGCCAGGGACATCAGGGCCTGGTTCGTGCATATGTTGGATGTGGCCCGTTCCCTTCGTATGTGCTGCTCCCTGGTCTGTAGGGTCATGCAGTACGCTATGTCTCCGTCGGCATCCTCGGTCTCACCTATCATACGGCCTGGCATCCTGCGTAGATGTTTGGACGAACAGGCGAATATACCCACCGTGGGACCGCCCAGGGAAGGGGGGATACCAAGGGGCTGGCTGTCTCCTACCACTATATCCGCCTCCCATGAACTCGGGGGTTCCATGAGGGTGAGTGCAAGTGGGTGCACGCCTGCCACGGAGACGAGCTTGTGTTCTTCCTTCATATCACTGAAAAAACTCATCTCATCCTCAAAAACACCGAAAAAATTGGGTGATTCAACGTAGAATCCCAGGGTGGAACCGTCCACTTTGGACTGGAAATCCTCCCGATCCACGGTGCCCTTTTCCTCATGGTAATCCACCATCTCCAATGAGATATCGGTACCTCGAAGGTAATTTTGCACTAACTCTATCTTCTCCCAGTGTATGTTCTTAGGAAGCAGGAACTTGTTTCTCTTCCTTTTGCCGATCCTTCCGGACATGAGCACCGCTTCCGCAAGGGCGGTGGGATAGTCGTACATGCTTGTGTTCGAAGCCTCCATACCAGTCAGCTCGCATATCAAACTCTGATACTCGAAAAGTGCCTGGAGCATACCCTGGCTCACCTCAGCCTGATACGGGGTATAGGATGTATAGAACTCCGAGCGGCCCAGTATCTCGAAAACGATGGCCGGGACGTAATGGTTGTATATCCCTGCGCCCAAAAAACATGCCATCTGATCAAGTGATCTATTACGGTTCAGCAAGGATCTAACGTGGTTAACCACTTCCATCTCGGACACGCCCCTCGGCAGATCGATCTCCGAGCGCACCGTTTCCGGTATATCCTTGAAGAGTTCGTCGATATCGTCTACGCCTAAAAAGTCCAACATTTCTTGTGTTTCGCCCATGAATGCACCGAAGGGGGATAAATGAACGGCTAAAAAGGTTTTTGCCCTTGTGTCATCTTTCCTGAACCGAGCCGAGCTCTTCGGCAGCATCCGTGAGGTTCAACCTTCTCAGTGTGTTCTTCAGGGGAATACCTTCTTTATCCCAACCTCTGACATCGTAGTACCTGTCCAGCTCATCCTCGAACTCTTTTCGAGATAAGGTCTGCCCCTTCGTTGGCCCGTATATGACTTTGTCATCGAACACCCTGTCCGGCAATTTATCGTCCTTCCGACCGAAACCCTCACGTATGTTGAAGGCCTTGGACAGATTGTATACCCTTTCTCCGGCTCTCAAAAATTCGGAAAGGTCCATGTCAAAACCGGTGATTGTATTCACCAACTCCAACTGCCCCTCATCCACCATTAAGCCACGCGAAAATTTGCACAGTCCGGTCATGTCATAAAGAGTCATGAGATCCTCCATGGCCTTTAACGCAAAGGCTTTGCCTTCCAGCTTTGTGCGGTCGTAATCCTCGAAATCCCAGTAACTGCCACCCATCTCCAGGGCGTATAGGCACGATGTCAGGTGGTCGGCTCCCCGGGGCGCAACGGCAAAGGCCAAAGCCATGCCCTTTACGCCTCTTACTTCGAAACCGGCCGGGGGCATACCTTTAACATGGATAGCAAACTTTTCCGAACCCTGGCCTACCTTTTTACACGCCTCGTAAACTCCGTCTCCCAAAAGTTCCCCCAGCTCTCCTTCCTTGAATACCAATCGTCTTAAGGCCTCCAGCATGGCCTCGGCGTTACCGAATTCCAAGTTTATATCCGTATGGATCAGTCCCTTTTCATAGGCCTCCATGGCCCATGCGATGGTCATGCCCGCGGAGATCGTATCGAGACCCAGCACATCGCACATCTCGTTGGCCTTGGCAACGGCTTCTATGGAGTCCACTTCACAGGCGCCGCCGAAGGAATAGAGCGTCTCGTACTCCGGTCCGTCCACTTCTATATCGCCGTATGGTGTACCCTTGGCCACAAAGTACTGGCTGCATGGTTTCGTACAGTAGGGACACGGTCTTCTTCCGTCCCTGTACTCCCCCACCCAGTACCGCGGATTCAACTCTATTCTTTCGTCGGGATCATCCAGCTTATCGTACGCTCTTTTAAAGTATCCTGCCTGCCAGTTTCTTGTGGGGAAGCAGGCATAGACCTTGTTCTTAGCCGCCATAGCCTCGCCGGTACCGTAATCCATCTGGTTGGCCGGGCTGAAGCTTTCATCGGCGGTTTCTCCTTTCCCGGTGGTTATACCCCGCCATTTTTTATTCAGCTCCCGGAGCCTCTCTTCATCATGCACGGGAACCTTTTTCGTGCCCTTTACCGCGATGGCCTTCAGGCTCTTGGAGCCCATCACCGCTCCGCCGCCACCCTTACCGGCCTGACGGTCCTCGCACTCTATGGAAGAAATTCGGGATAGTTTTTCACCTGCCGGACCTATAACCGCGGTACGGAACCTTCCGTACTCCTCCTTGATCTTTTTATCGGTCTCCCTGGTATCCAGGCCCCACAGATGTTCCGCATCCACTATCCTAACATCATGATCCTCTATAACTATCATGGATGGTTTTGGCGCTCTCCCCTTTACCACCAGGGCATCATAACCCGCCTTTTTCAACTGGTCGCCCATCTTAGCGCCGACGATGGTCTTGCCGTATCCGCCAGTCTGGGGTGCTTTGAAGCCGAATGTAGTCTTGGAGGCCGTTGGTATCTTAGGCCCCACCAGTGTTCCGGGTGCCACCACAAGCACGTTATCCGGCCCCAGGGGATCGATTCCTGGCTTTATTTCGTCGTAAATTATCTTGGTAGTGAACCCTGCCCCACCTATATATTCTCTTAAAAAATCATCCGACAGCTCTTTTTGTTTTATGTCTCCAGCGGTCAAATCCACTTCCAGAATTTTTTTCCAGTATCCTGACATGTTATCTTCCGAGGGCTGATTTGATATGGTATATTTAAAATAAACGGATTGACGCCTATTGGTACTTGTACCTGTACCACATCAAGAGGAAGGTGGGTAAAACAAAAACCGATGCCAGAAACGCAAACGTGATGCTGATCGCGCTTACCTGACCGAACTGTGCCAAGGGAGGTATGATGGCGAGGGACAGTATGGCGAAGCCGATCACGGTGGTGGTGGCGGAGCCGAACAGGGCGGAGCCGGTGTGGGAGGTGGAAACGCAGAGGGCACACTCAGGATACTGTATCTCCTTGGTATCTTCAAGAAAGCGCTGAGTGAGGTGTATGCTGTAATCTATGCCCAGACCCACCGTTATTGCCGCTATGGTCACCGTTACAGGGTTCAGCGGTATGCTCAGGAAGTACATCGCCCCGAAGGTCCAGCTGATAACGAAGACCAAAGGCAGTATGGTAACCGCCCCTAGAAGAGGACCTTTACCCAGATACATGTAGAGCCCCATCAGTATTATCATCGATATGAAGAATGTGATGATCAATGTTTGTACCTGCCCTTCCTGTATGGATTCAAAGATGGATTGACTGACTATGGGTCCTCCGGTCACCATCACCCGCTCCATGCCTTGATCTTGAAAATGCATGGAAGCCTTTTCCATGTCATCTCTAACTTCGTTCACCTTTTCCTCGTTCCGGGTATCCACGGGTATTCTAAGTACAACGCCAATGAACTCCCCGTTCTCATGCTTCAAAATCCTTGAAGAATCTTCCAATTCCATGAGCATGCTGTAGACAGTCCTAACATCCTCACGGGTGATATCTTCGTCTATTGCCCCATCTTCGTTCTTGTCTATATTACCGTACCAAAATTCGGCAAATTCAGGATCGTAGTTATTGGAACCCTCGTCGATCATGGATAGTGCGAGCTGATAGGGTGACTCCGGACTTCTAGCTGATACCGAGAATTCGCTGTCTATTGCCTCCGACTGAACAAGCGGCATGCTTTGAAAGACTTCGGGCCGGGCAACGTCTCCCTCCACCAGTATGTATGCCGTTTCCTGGCTGAAGGAAAAATCGTTGACGAATATGTTGAATGTCTCGGTCACCTCAAGGTCGCTGGGTAAAAAGTCCGTGAAATTGTATTCCGCCTCCAGCCGTGCGGCGCCGTAGACTCCGACGGTGGTTATGAGCAGCACCACTATTATCACCCGTACCGGTGTCCGTGCCGCTATAGCACCCATTCCAAGACCGTTGTTGACACAGGGTCTGTCGGCCTTGCAGAAGGTGTCCGGCTCCCCGATCTTGCTCCAGAATTTTTTCCCGAAAGATGTTTTTTCTTTTGTTTTCCTCTCTTTGAACAATTCCTTACCATCTCTTTTTCTTCTACTGTCAATCAGCGTTTTCGAGGCCGGGAAAAATGTAAGCATCAGTACGAAGGCGCTTAGTATACCTATGGAACACAGTATACCGAAATCCCTTATCGCGGATATGTTTGAGGCAATATTGCTCATGAATCCCAATACGGTGGTAATAGTTGTAAGGAGTATGGCAAAGCCCACTGTAGCCCCGGTCATTATGACCGCCTGATTTATCTCCTTTCCATCCTTCAACTCTTCTCTGTAACGTGATGTAAAGTGAATACCGTAGTCTATACCTAGACCGATTATCAACACCGGAACGGTTGTCATCATTGGATTGCCTAGATTGAGACCTAATAGAGAGCCGATACCGTATACCCAGACGACCGCCATGACCAATGAAAGCAGGTTCAACAGTGTATCCGTAAAGTTCCTGTACATCACGGCCAGAATGATTATCACAAAGATAAAGGCCACGGGCATCAGGATAGCTATGTTCCTACCTGAAGCCGTATTTATCTTTTCGCTGACTAGTGCGTTACCTAGTATCCTCAACGATAAAGCATCGTCGCTCATCTCCCTAGTAAGAGACTGCACCTCTTTCTCGGCCTTCAGTTGTTCATCGTCTGAAATATCCCCCTGTGTATCGATGCTCATCAAAGACTTGCTCGCGGTTTGATTTGCGGTATTATAATTCTTAGAAAAAAGGAAACTCAATATATCCTCCAAATGAAATGACTCGCTTATGAAGGGGTTTTCGTAGAGCTCCGTTAACATCAAGGGTTCGAAGGGTTCGAAATCGATTACTATGGGATATGGTCCGCCTCCAACCGTCAGTTGTCCGCCCTCAAGTATCGTGACCATCTCGTCTATCGAAAGCGTGAAGGCCTTCCGCATCAAAAGCTCCTGCATATCTGCGGATTCGTTGGAAGGTTCCATACCTCCAGCCTCGGGCATCTCTTTTGTGGCCTCGTTGATGAACGCGGCGGTGGCGATCAACCTTGCCGGAGAGGAAACGCCAGAGGGATTTTGCGGGTCCGCTTCTATCACCGAGGTTACGGTATCGGACATACCGATTCTTTGCTCCAACTCCAACTGGGTGATAAGTGAGTCTCTTCTCAATACGTTGTCCCGGGCAACGAATATAACCACTATCTGCTCCCCTTCCCTCCCGTATTCTTGGTTGATCATGCTGTTAGCCGATGCTATTTCGGTATCCGGCTGAAAGTCATCCTCTCCGGGGGCCATGTCCGCCTGGGATGCGAAGAAGGACAATATGAGGGTGAGAACTATCAATAACGTGATAAATACCCTAGGCCGCCGGGACACAAGTTTTTCGTAATTCCCTATAAGATTCATGTTGGAAGCTCCTGACGGGTGTGTTAAAAATAAAAAATATTTAAATTTATGGTGCAAAAGTCAGTGGCCGCTCCACCAACTACAATAACATGACAGGAGTATTTTAGTATACTCCAGATGTTATATAGATAAGCAGATATCATACAGATAAGCAGGTGTCAGATATCTAAAATATAGTATGTGACCGTAAGTCAAGGATATCTACCTTCATTCAGGGTAAATTAATATAGTAGTTAATTTCCTATAGGTATAGATTAGAATAGAGGAGATTTAAATGAAAGGAATTAAAAAGACCCGATTGGTTGCGGGAACTGTAGTGTTGCTGTTGTTGATATCTGTTTTCGCAATTGGATTTGTGTTCGCGAGAGAGAACGCCGAAGATAGTATAGTTATTCTCGTGCACAAAAGAGGAGATGCCCTGGAAACGTTGGATGCCGAAGAATTTTATATCCTCGCAGATTATGAGGAATTCGTTCTGGTATCCACGAGTGTGAGTAATAAAAACGAACTGCTTTATCGAGGATATATAGTAGAAACCCTGGATGGCAGAGAAGATGTGATACTTCATTCCCACAGCTTCAACGTTGGAGAAGGAATTCCGCGGATACCCGAGGAACTCAGTACTGAATATCCTCGGGGTGCTAGGCGGCCCTATATCGTGCAGTTCATAGGTCCCATCCTGTTCGAATGGCAGGATGAGCTCATGGACATGGGCGCTGTTCCCCTTGAATACAGACACCGCTACAACATGATAGTGGAGATGGACAGTGATCTCGCCCAACGTGTCGAGAAACTAGATTTCATCAACTGGGTAGGCATATACCAACCGGCATACAAGTTCGATAATACCCTACTAGCTAAAGGGGATATCATGGATTTGGAGGTAACTACGTTCACCACGGTGGATACCTTGAGCTTGGCAGGTTATATGGAATACCTAGGAGCCGATGTTGAGTACGTAACAGAAGGCCTCATATTCGCCAGAGCCGATGGAGAAGGTATTATCGCCATTGCAAATTTACCATATGTCTCTTCCATCGCACCACGGGTGACGGATTTGGAGTTCTACAACCATGATGCTACATGGATCACCCAAACAAATGAGGTGGATAATCGCAAGGTAACCGATATGGGTGTAACCGGTACAGGTCATCTGGTCACGGTTTGTGACAGTGAATTGTATACCACCGGCGGAGGTCACGAGATGTGGTATGACACTGTTTCCTTCGGCGATGACCACCGAAAGGTACAGGATTACTACTCCATCGGTGGAGATTTGAATGATGGTGTTTATCATGGTTCTCACGTTACAGGCTCCGTACTCGGAGATGCGCCACCCTATGGTGAATACAGCGGTAGTGATGGAAACGCCATCGGTGCAAGATTGATCCACCAGGATATCGGGACTTCTGGAGGTGGTCTTTCAGTTCCAAATGATATGTACAATCGAGGTTGGGGACGTAGTTACAGCGAAGGAAGCAGATCACAGACCAACAGCTGGGGCGGAGGTTCCGGTTCAGCCTACGGCGGTCTTGCCCGAACCGGTGATCTTTTTATATGGGATTACAAGGACTACAATATATTATTTGCAGCGGGTAACGACGGTACCGGAAGAGGAGACGGTGGAAAAATCTCTCAACAGGGCCAGGGAAAGAACATCATCACCGTAGGTGCGGCAGTGAATTATAACAATCAAAACAACGTGGCTTCCTTCAGCAGCAGAGGTTATGCCGAGGACGGAAGGATCAAACCGACGGTGCTACATGTAGGCCAAGGAGTAACATCCTCAAGCAGATCCGCTGATGGATACTCCAGCATGTCAGGTACCAGTATGGCGACGCCGGGTTTGGCCGGACAGGTAGCCCAGGTACAACATTATTACTCTGGTGGATGGTATCCCACAGGTGTTTCTACACCAGCAGATGGATTCAATCCCAGTAACGCACTGGTCAGGGCCACGTTAATAAACGGTGCCGTTGAAATCACGGGTACTGGTGCATATGCGACAGACACGAGGTTCCCCAACAGCGACCAGGGTTACGGTCGTAGCAAGCTTGATAGGGTCATGCACTTTGAAGGTGATGCAAGGAAAGCGATAGTGTTCGATTCACTACAAGAAAGCGTTGAACTGTCCACTGGTGAGAGCTGGAGTATGGAATTCGATGTTGATGATCCTGCCCAGGAGCTTGAAGTCACACTGGCATGGACGGATTATCCCGGTGCAAATAGTGCAAATCCCGCGATTGTAAACGACCTTGACCTTGAGTTACTCACTCCCGGAGGTACACGATATGTAGGTAATGCATTTACGGGATACAACCCAGGTTACTCGGAACCTGATCCTACAAGTAATCCGTGGAACGGGCCGAGAAGCGGAGAATGGGACGGCCTGAACGTAGATGAGGATATTCTGCTGATACCAGCGGAGAATGGTGTGGAATCCGGTTTATATGAGCTAAGGGTTACCGCTCATCAGGTGACCGAGGGGCCTCAGCCCTTTGCGGTTGTGGTAAGTGGAGGGGTATCTGTGGATGTTGTCGGTTCTCCCTCCATAGACCTCACAAGGCCGACCGGCGGTGAATCATGGGACGCGGAAACAACGGAATCCGTAACCTGGGCTACAACACCCGGAGACGGAGCCATAACCGGAATAGATCTTGAACTCAGCCTTGACGCAGGGGACACATGGTCTTACATTGAACAGGGCCATGCTGACACGGGTTCTTATTCCTGGAATATACCGCAGGTATCCACGTCCAGTGCGATGATACGAGCGACAGTTCATGATGACAACACCCAGTCAGGAATAGATACTAGTGGTTTGTTCTCTATTATAGGAGATCCACCAGCACCGCCATCCAATCTGGGAGTAGAGCATACGGGTGAAGGCAGTCTGGTGGTATTTGATGATTTCTCGGACGGAGATTATACAACCGATCCTACGTGGACGGCGTATGATGGAGATTGGTCAGTCGAAGAGGATAGCGGAAACTACTGGCTGGAAGGTATAGGGCAGATATCCACGCCTCACACCCAGGCTTATGGTGCATGGGAGTGGGACTTCCAATTCGTAAGGAACGGAGGTGGAAGGAACAATCAGATGAGATTTTACTTCATACAGGACCAGCCTGAACCGGACGTCGAAACCTGCAGCGGGTATTATGTTATAGTGGTACCTAATTTGCTCGGAAGCGACCCCACGATCAGTTTATGGAGACTAGACGACGGCGTACCGCCTGACGAACCCTTGATCACAGATTCTTGGCCAGGAAACGAGGACTGGAATACCCTGAGGGTCGAGAGAGACGACGACGATGTATTCACTATATATCTCAACGGAGATATGGTCGGTTCACCCTCATCTGATAACACATATACATCCACAACACACATCGGCTTCCGACACACTGCCGGACAGGATACTGATCGAAACAGAGTCAGCGAGGTCAGAGTTATCGGAACCGGTGGAGATGGTGATGAGCACAATCATATATCGTGGCAAGCAAGTCCGGATGATCCTGAGTCAGTTGACCATTATGCCATCTACCGCTCGGAACTAAGCAGTGGACCATGGGATCCATCGACCTTTATCAGCAGCGTTCCCGCTGATGGTTCATCATCATATTCATACACCGATCCCAACAAAGGTATGGCTGATGACATCTATTGGTGGTACGTAGTACGTGCTGTAGACGGGCATGATCAAGACGATGGTAACTCAAACGCGGTGCAGGAACCCGAAGGTACGGCACCAGAGACCTATACCCTCACAATAAACACCGACGGAGATGGTTCTGTAGATGTGGACCCAGATCAAGCGGAGTACGAGGAAGGAACCACTGTGGAACTCACCGCAACACCAGCATCCGGCTGGGAGTTCGTGGAATGGACCGGCGATGCAACAGGAACGTCATCAACTACTACCGTCACCATGGACGACGACAAGACTGTTACCGCGGTATTCGCGGAGGTATCTACATACACTCTCACGGTGAACACCGATGGAGACGGTTCTGTGGATGTCGATCCAGACCAGGCGGAGTACGAGGAAGGAACCACTGTGGAACTCACCGCAACACCAGCATCCGGCTGGGAGTTCGTGGAATGGACCGGCGATGCAACAGGAAC
>JAWOAU010000039.1:0-12755 GCA_046498385.1 Thermoplasmata archaeon
TATCCTCTCTAATGAGAAAGATTGAGATAACAGAAAACAAATTGCACATTAAGGAAAACGTAGAAATCATCTACGAAGAAAACGTTACACCATTTGGCAACTCCGCTAAAATCGGTTCAAAAAAGGAATATATCGGAAAACGTGCATACGTAATAATCATCAAAGACTAATCAATTATGCAACACAGCAATTTGGTACCGGATAACTCGACCAAGTCTTTCTGAAGAGCCTTTATCAAAGAGGTGGTATCTACTCCGTAACGCTCGATTAGAGACTCTAGACTATCGATGATTATCAGACACGGGGAAGGGAGCAGAGAATCCACACGGTCGTATATCTCCTCCAGTGCCCGGATGTCAGAATCACCCATCAAAGAAAGAAGAAAGGTGCGGGATACATTGTTGGGGAGTGTAAATACATCCGGTGATCTTTCATCAAGGACGTTCAAAACACTTTTGGCCTTTTCTACCTTGTATTCCCTTTCATCTACCGGGTTTGTCGGTTTTTTTGTTTCAAAACTACCGATAGGATAAATCGTTCTTAGAAATTCCATACTGGTATCAACCAGGTTTTCCCGCATATCCTTCTCTTTTAGCCACCCAAACTGACTGTAAAGAGATTTGTTGGATACCCTTGTAGAAAAGTAAAAGGAATTCTCAACCTCGCCTATTTCCTCCAGTAGTGTAAGACTTAGGATGGTTTTACCGATACCGGCGTGCCCTTTGATTATCAGAGAACGGCCGGAATCACTATCAAAAAAATCGTATATCTCGCTTGGAAGGACTTTTGACAACGATTCATACCTCCCAGTCGCTTGGAATGTTTTCTATGGTCTTGTCCATGTACGTCAAAACCTTTGGAAAATTTTTTCTGGTGGCGGTTCGAATAACAAGAACATATTTTGAATCTACATCCTTGATCAGTGTATCACCGTCATTCGACCGGATCACAATCCTATTTGGTTTACTTTTATTCAGGTGCTCGTTTGCAGTGTTTGCGGCACCGTAGATGGTAGCAGTCATTATACCGAAGGTTTCCAAGCTCAAGGAACCTACGTTACCTGCACTCAACACAATATCTCCGTTTTTACGGAGTAACATGCACAATTCCACCTCCGGGATCGATTCCAGCCCTTTTAAAGCACTTAGCACAGCTTCTGCCGACATGTTTCATACCACCGGTAAATCACTACTCATATAACATACAAGGTAAAATAATTTGTCATAGAACGGTCTCGGGACGAAAGCATTATTTACGGTTCCTCCCTACCCTCATAAAGTGATGAAGATGAACGAAGACGACCGCCGTGTATTAGAAAGGACGCAGGAGGTAATCCATGAAGAGGGGTTGGAAGGTATTTGTAGAATTTTGCATGAATCGAAAGAAAATTATCACTGGGTAGGCGTATATCTAGTCAGGGACGACCGATTGAAACTCGGTCCGTTCAAGGGGGATAAGACAGAACACACGGACATACCCTTCGGTAGAGGCGTATGCGGCCGTGCGGCGGTTGAAAACAATACGATTATAGTGGACGATGTGTCAAAGGAGAATGAGTACCTGTCCTGCAGCCCTAAGGTAAAATCCGAGATAGTGGTGCCCATTGAGAGGGGTGATGAAATGGTGGGAGAGATAGATATTGACTCCCACGCCATGAACGCCTTTGACCATAACGACGAAGAATTACTGAAAGAAATAGCTTCCCTGGCAGCCGAAGTGATCTGATTGGACGAGGAACTGGTCGATCTTAAACGATTGTACGGCAAGATAAAGGATCATATCTGTCAAAGGATAGAAGATTTTGAGGCAGTTAAAAGTGGTGACGATGATGAACGCTATTTCGAGGAGATGGCCTTTTGTCTGTTTACCCCTCAATCAAAAGCAAAAAGCTGCTGGGATGCCGTGGAGGAGTTAAAAGAAAACGAACTCTTGGAAAAGGGGATTGCAGAGGATATATCCAAAGTTATAAATCAAGTTAGATTCCGCAATCGAAAAGCCGTGTACTTCGTAGAGGCGAGAGATAAATTCGGCAGCGGAGGCGGGAATATCAAAAACAAAATAATGGAGATGGAGGATGTTAAGGATACCAGGGGATGGCTGGTAGATAACGTTAAAGGCCTGGGTTACAAGGAAGCCAGCCACTATCTAAGGAATATCGGACTCGGAAAAAACATCGCCATACTGGACCGGCACATACTTCGTAATCTTGAAAGATACAACGTGATAGAAGAGGTACCTACCAATCTCACACCTTCTAAATACGTCGAGATAGAAGAGAAGATGAAAGCATTTTCAGAAAGAGTGAATATACCCTTACATCATCTTGACCTCCTCTTGTGGTACAAAGAGACCGGAGAGATATTCAAATAGCACTATTTTACAGAACCGTCGGCGGTTTTTTTTCCGGCGTCTCGGGTATACCTTCGGGATGACCTAGAGGGGTGACGGTCGCCACATAGTGGCTTTTATCGATATCAAGGATATCTTTTACACGTTCCCGGTCCATATCCGCTATCCAACAGGTACCCAATCCGTGGAGCCATGCAGTCAGCATGAAGTGGTATGCGACGATGCATCCGTCCTGAACCGGCCTTTTTGTACCTTCGGGATCAACACAAATAGCTACCGCCAAAGGAGCTTTTTCGATAGGGGCGCTGGAAGTCCCCCTCAGCGATGCCAATTCCGCCTTTGCATCGGGGTCTTCTACTATTTTGAAATAATATGATTGTGAGTTCATGGATGTGGGTGAGTACCTGCACACTTCAAACACCTCATCGAGAACTTCCTGTGATACGTTCTTATCTCGATAATTTCTCACACTCCTTCTGCCTACCAGCAACTCCTCTCCATCCAGATACGGAAAAAGTCCGTGGAGGAAGGTTTGGAATTCAAGGGTTCGTCCCTCGGGGTCCATTGCAAAAAAGTTATAGATGTTATACCGTTCATTTATAGAGGGAGGTTTATCCGCGGTATCCTTGAACCGTTCATACATCCGGTCCACATACTCTTTCTCAGGATAAAAAAAGGTCAACGTTCCTTCGGTATCCGATATGGGTGCCTGACAAAAGCCCAGAAGCATGTTGCCGTGTTTAAGGATGGTACATCCGCATTGTACCAACCACTCCTCCATCCCTATCTTTTTTTCGTAAAAGGAAACTATATTCTCAAGGTCCTCCGTCTTTAAGAAACTTATTCCCGACATACGAGAGGTAAAGGAATAGAGTGATAAAGTTATTTTGTTTTCAAAAAATTTGTAGGAAATTCTGAGTATGTCAAAAGTTTAGTGATATCACCTATTTTAGCAAATAGTTGATATCCACCCAGATTATTATCTTTTATTGTATAATCAATTCAAAAAGACTAAAATCACTAAAAACTTGACATACTCGGAAATTCCGACAAGATTATATATGGTCTCCATTTTGCAATCCGTGATAAAGATGAAGGAAGATTACAACTGCAGTTCCTGCGGCTTAACGCTAGTAGGTCTGAAGAACACCATATTCCCGTGTCCGGAATGCGGAGAAGAGGAGATAGGTAGATGCAAGGAATGCCGGGACCAAGGAGAGCAGTACGAATGCAAAAAATGCGGCTTCAGGGGGCCTTGATATGGGGGATGTGATGCTCGTATACCGGGTCATGCCCGAGGACCCCAACACAGACCTAGAGGCAATTGAGAAGGAAATAAAGAGCATTGTGGAAAAGTATGGTACCTACAAAGGCAGCTCGATCGAAAAAGTTGCCTTTGGTCTCAAGGCCCTAAGGCCCACTGTTGTTATACCTGACGCCGGGGGTATAGTTGATGAGTTGGAAGAAGATCTCAAAACCATCGAGGGCATCCAGAGCTCTGAAGCGGTGGACATAACGTTGATCTAGAACGTTACTCATCCTCTAGGTATGATGATATCCCTGGGACACTTCTCTATGGAATCGGGTGCGGGCAGGCATTTTTCCGGGTCAAAGTAAGGTAGATCCTTTTCATCGTTCCACTGGACCTCATCGTCCTTGGCGGCCTTAACGCACAAACGGCAGTGGATGCAACCCACGCTGCATTTTTCACGTCCGGGAATATCTTTTTTGGATAGGTAGTTACAGCCCAGGTACTGAGGCATCTCTGCCGGTATCAACTCTATGAGTCCATTAGGGCACTCTTTTACACATAGACCGCAGCCTATACATTTTTCCGGGTCCACCACCGCGATCTTCTTTTCTTGGTCGATGGATATGGCTTCAACCGGGCATACCTCCGCACAGTCACCCAGTCCGAGGCATCCATAAGGACATTTTTTAAATCCCGCCGATACCTGCATGGCGGATTTACATGTGTTTACACCCTGGTACTCAAAGATCACCTCTGATTCTCCGGTACAGTGGATCACCGCCACTTTTCTCACCCCTCCGCTCAAATCCACGCCCAGAGTTTGACCGAGATTACACAACGCCTCATCATCGTTCATAAGTGACATACACGGCGTTTCTTGTAAAGTACTTTTATCTTGAGCCACCTCTCTTGCATATGCAAAGCAACCAGGATGTCCGCAGGCACCGCAATCCATACCCGGAAGGTACTGGTTAATGTCTTCGGCCGCTTTCAAAGTCTCATCTTCCTCGGGTAAAAATCTGTTGGCCAGGTAGATGGCTATACCACAGCCTAGACCAACCGAGGTCAGTGTTACTATAACCAATAACGCCATTGAATCCATCTATACCATGCCTCCGAATGCTAAAAATGCCATCCCCAACATCATGGCCACGAGGAAAGCTACCGGCACACCCTCGAATGATTTGGGAACATCGGCCAATTCCAGCCTCTCACGGATACCTGACATTATGGCCAAAACCAACGTGAAACCAACACCGGCTCCGCAGGCACTCACCATGGTCTCAACGAATGTAAAATCGGAACGTGCGTTTATGAAAGTCACACCGAGAACGGCACAATTTGTGGTTATCAACGGTAAATAAATGCCCAAGGCGTTGTAGAGGGTGATATTTGTTCTTCTTATGGATATCTCAACTATCTGAACCAGCGAAGCTATCACCAGGATGAATATCACCGTGGACATGTAATCCACACCGAAAGGCACCAGTATCCTGAAAAATAGTATCCAGGTTATGGCCGAGGCTCCCGCCATGACAAGTATTACCGCCATACCCATGCTCACCGCGCTGGACAGTTTCTTGGAAACACCGAAAAAAGGGCAGAGTCCAAGGAACCTGGTCAGTATGAAATTGTTGATCAGGGCCATGCCTATGAATATGGATATCAGATTATTCACAGCTCACCACCCCTGTATATCTGAGAACTGCAAGTAACACACCGAGGACCAGGAAAGCGCCCATGGGTAGTATGAATACGGCCATGGGGTTGTCCGCCAGGCCGGGTACTCGTATAAATTGTAAGCCAAATACAGACAGTTTTCCCGTTCCGAGTAGCTGTCTGAAGGTTGAGATAAGCAGTAGGGCTATACCGAATCCCACCACCATCCCCAGGGCGTCGGCGACGGACTCCGTTAACTTGTGTTTGGATGCGAAGGCTTCGGCCCTGCCCAGGATAATACAGTTAACGACTATCAATGGTATGTAAATTCCCAGGGATTTGCTGAGATCGGGTAAAAACGCCTGCATGGAAAGGTCCACAATGGTTACCAATGTGGCTATTACCACGATAAATACCGGTATCCTAACCCTTACCGGGATGAAGTCTCTGATCAAGGATACGATTATATTGGCACACAGGAGCACGAACAGAACCGCAGCGGTCATGCCCAGTCCGTTGTCTATTGAGGTACTGACCGCAAGGGTGGGACACAGACCCAGCAGCAACACTAGAACCGGATTCGACTCCATTATACCCTTCCTGAAATAATCTAAGAACTTGCTCATGCAGACACCTCCGTGTTTTCTCTGATGAGGGCAGCCTTTTCAAGCACGGATTCATGTACTGTACTCACCACCGCTTTGCTACTCACCGTAGCGCCGGATATGGCATCGATCTCGCCGCCAGCTGCGGCCAACCTGATATCATCTATATTTGTACCTTTAAACTGATTCAAAAAAGTAGACTCTTCTATCTTGGCACCCAGCCCGGGAGTTTCTCCGTGGGATAAAACCGAGATTCCTTTTACCATTATGTTGCCTTCTGTCATATCAGTTTTCTCCAAGGCGACCAACAATTCTATCTCCCCTCCGTAGCCGTCCGCTTGGGTTTCGAAGGCATACCCTATGATCTCCTGTTCTTTATCGTATATTGTGTAAATCTCTATATCTTCGTTATACTCGAAATTATCCATGTCCGGGAACTGGATGATCAATATCTCCTTGAGTGCCTCCATCCTGGCCTCTTCTATCTTATCTTCAGTTACGGAATTTGTGATGACCAACCCGATAACGGCCACACAGACCACTACTGTTAGGAACAAGATAGGATATATATCCGTTTTAAAACTCCCTTGGTTCATTCTTTATCCTCCTTGTCTTCAGGTGGGACGTACCCATATGGTTTTGGCCGTATATAGCGGTCTATCAAGGGAGTGAATGCATTCATTATCAATATAGAGAAGGCGACTCCTTCCGGTAACGAGCCATATATCCTTATAACCACCACCAGCAGCCCGGCACAGAAGGCGAACAGCATCTGGCCTTTGTCCGTCATCGGAGCGGTCACGTAATCCGTAGCCATGAAAAAGGCACCCAGGAAAAGACCTCCGGCCAGTATGTGGAATATGGGGTCCTCGCCGGGAATCAGCCATGTGAGTGCGAATACCGTTCCTATGTATATCACCGGTATCCTCCATTTGATAACACCGGTCAACAACAGAACGATGCCTCCTATCAGGATCAACAGTGCCGATGTCTCACCCAGAGACCCTCCAACATTACCCCATAAAAGGTCCATGTAAAGCTCTGTCTTGGTCCCGGAGTACACAAAATTGTCCATAAGGGGCGTTGCGGTGGTGACCGAATCGGCAAAAGGAGATGCGACTGGAGCGATCCATCTGGTCATCATCCCTGCGAAGCTTACGGACAAAAAGGCTCTGCCTGCCAGGGCCGGATTGAATATGTTGTATCCCAGACCGCCGAAGGCCTCTTTGATTATTGCTATGGAAAATGAAGCGCCTATCACCACCGCCCAGAGCGGTATACGGGGAGGCATTATGAGTGCAAACAGTAAGCCTGTGACTACGGCACTGCCGTCCATCTTGAACTCCCGTTTCCTCAATTTTTTTGCGGCGTATTCGGTTAGGATACAAGCTGTAACGGAGGCCAGTATGATGAATACGGTGTAAACTCCGAAGAAGTAAACTCCGGCTGCGGAAGGTAATAGTAACATCAAACAAACGGTGTACATTATCTTTTCAGTTGATTTTTTGGAGTGTACGTGAGGAGATGTGCTGACCTTCAATTTTTTATCGTATGTTTCTTCAGTCATCATTTACACCTCCGCTTCGCCAGTTGGGATTTACCCACCTTTATGTACTGGACTATCGGTATATGGGCGGGGCAGCTGTACGCACAGGAGCCGCACTCCACACAGTTCTCTATCCAGTAATCTTCCAACTCTTCGTACCATTCGTTCTTGGTGTACTGTACATACACCATGGGCATTAAATCCATAGGGCAGGATTCCACGCAGGCTCCGCAGCGTATGCAGTTGCTTTCCGGTACCTTGTCGCTCTTTTTTACCAGTATGGAATTGGTACCCTTTTGAACCGGTTCTTGGAAGCTTGACTGGGTTACCCCCATCATGGGTCCTCCGAATATCATCACATCCCCATCACCGGCCATCCCTCCGCACATGTCAATAAGTTCCTGTGCCGGTCTTCCGAATCTGGAGAGCAGGTTCTTGGGTTCCCTCACCATACCGGTCACGGTGACCACACGTTCGATGAGAGGTTTTCCGAGGTACACCGCATCGTGGATGGCCTTTAGGGTGCCCACGTTCTGCACCACCACACCCACCTCCATGGGCAGGCATCCCACGGGTACCTCCCGACCTAAAATTCGTTTTAACAGTGTTTTCTCCGCACCCAGGGGGTATTGTGTCCCCAATGATTCAACCGTGATCTTACCGGGATACCTGTTCCGTGAAAGCAATTTGTTCATGTTGCCCACGGCATCGGGTTTGTTGTCCTCGATGGCGATGTAAGCACGGCTGCAGTTGATCACCTTCATCATTATCTCCAGACCCTGGAGTATCTCCTCTCCGTGCTCCAGCATCAATCTGTGATCAGATGTTATATAGGGTTCGCACTCGCACCCGTTCACTATTATCGAGTCTATGGGTTTATCCGCAGGCGGCTGTAACTTTACATGGGTGGGGAACGTGGCACCTCCCAAACCCACTATACCTGCTTCCTTGATGATCTCGATGATCTCTTCTTTTGATAATCTGCCGGGATGTGCTGGTTTATGGAGTTCCACCCATTCATCCCTTCCGTCGGATTCTATGACCACCGCCTCCATAGCTCGTGAAGTAACCGCATTAACGGTTTGTGTTATCTTCTTCACCTTGCCCGATACGGTGGAATGGATCGGTACGGAAACGAAACCGGAGGCATCGGCTATCTTTTGTCCGGTTTTTACCTCCTCACCCCTTTTAACGATGGCCGTTGCCGGTGCCCCTATGTGTTGACACAGGGGCAGTGTTACTTCCCTGGGTAAGCCGGCGTACTCTACCTTTTTATTGCCGGATAACTTGTTCTCAGGGGGATGAACGCCGCTACTTTTTTTGCTGTTGAACAGTTTCATTTTAAACACCCTATCATACTTCATCAACGATATAGTCTGAAATACCCTGGGATAGGCTTAGACTTGACGGGTCTTCATAACATAGTACAAGGGATTCAACTCCGTCCAGTGAGTTCACCAGGGATGTTCCGTTCTCCGGACCCAGTACGAATATAGCCGTTGCCAGGGCGTCGGCCGTCGTACAGTCCTGGGATATAATGGTTGCGCTGGAGGATTTAAAAACCGTTCTTCCCGTACGAGGATCCATTATATGTCCCACCTCGGCCTCGGGATCAAAGTACCTTTCGTAGTTTCCCGAGGTTGCGATCGCCTCCCCGGATAAATCGAACTCCGTCACGGATTCCGTTTCATCCTCGGGGTTTCTCAGGCCTATGACCCATTTTTCACCTTCAGGTTTCGTTCCCAGGGTTGCAATGTCACCGCCGGCATCCACGAAGGCTCTCTTTATTCCATTGTTTTTCAGTTCTTCCACGGCTTTGTCCACCGCATACCCCTTGGCTATCCCGTCTAGGGTGAGGCTCGTTCCTTCTTCGAGCTCTATCGTGTTGCCGTCTATGGTTATCCTGTCGGAACCCACGTACTGTTGGGTTATGTTGATGTAATGTTCCTGAGTATCGTAAGGCAGGTTCCAGAAGTTGGTGGTTACCCTGAGTTCGTTATCATGATAGACATAGTAATTCTGCCACGAGGAGGAGACGGTCCAGCCATTTTCTGTTATTGTTACCGTGGGTGTTTCGTTGAGGGGATAGATCGGGGGTTCGATGGCCTGGAATTCCCCCCTCAGCGACTCCGAAAAGACGTTTTGGTTCAATTCGGTAACATGCTCGGCATCTACCGTCATCAACTCGAATTCGTTGTTCCAGAGGTTCAATAGAGGTGTGATCGTAATATCAAAAGCCCCGTCGGTGGTTTCGTAGATATCCATGGATCTCCCTATGAGCTCGACAAGCATGGGTGATGCGTCTTCCAGTCGCCCCTGGGTGTTCAGCACGGATAGTTCGGAAGACTGATTGTAGCGTGATGCGACGGAATTGACCTCCTCGATCCTGTCAAAGGCGGAGTCTATGGAGTCCATGGCATGTTCTTCATCGTGATGGTAAACGACTATCCTTACGTAAGTTCCCATCATCTCCCTTCTTTTCTCGTACCGTTGTATCGGAGGGTGGTAAAAAAACACAGAACCCACTATGACCAAGACTATCAACCCCACTGTAAGAAGGGCCATCAACATCGTTTTATCTTCTTTTTTGGACCTCATGGGAATATCGCCGATCCTGCGGTGTTATAACGTAGTAAAAAGTTCACCTATTTAAGTGTTTTAATGCACTTCGGGTACGTTATACCTTAGGTACCTTCATCCCAGCTGCTAAGGTATCGTTTCTGTTGGGAACTTAACGTGTCTATTTCAATTCCGTCAACCTTCAATCTCAGTCTCGCCACCATCTCATCCAGTTCCCTTGGTATGTTGTAAACCTTGGGCTCCAGACCATCTGTATCAACAACGTATTCCGCGGCGAGCATCTGCAGTGAAAAGCTCATGTCCATTATCTCCGCAGGGTGGCCCTGACCCACGGCTAGATTGACCAACCTGCCATCGGCAAGGAGGTTCAACTTTCTGCCGTCCTTCATCTCGTACTCGATCACATCTTCCCTTGCCTCTCGTTGAGATACGGACAGGCTTTCCAACATATCCCTGGATATTTCATTGTTAAAGTGACCGGAGTTCGCCAGTATGCAACCGTCCTTTGCATTCATCATTGCCTCCTTGTCAACCACGTCCTTACAGCCGGTTACGGTCACGACGAAATCCGCCTTGCTTGTTCCCTGTTTAACTGGTAATACTTCAAAACCGTCCATTGTGGCCTCAACGGCCTTTATGGGATCCACCTCGGAAACCATCACGTTGGCACCCATCCCCCTGGCCCTCATGGCAACACCCCGGCCGCACCATCCATAGCCCACCACCAAGAACTTCTTGCCGCTTAATTGCAGATTGGTGGCCGTCATGATCCCGTCCATTGTGGACTGACCGGTACCGTACTTATTGTCGAACATGTGCTTCATGTAGGCGTCGTTGACGGACATCACCGGGAATCTTAGGGCACTGTCGGCTTCCATCGCCCTGAGACGAACTATACCGGTAGTGGTCTCCTCGGCCCCTCCGCGGATACCGTCTATGAGATCCTGCCTTTGCGTGTGTATCATGGATATGAGGTCCCCACCATCGTCTATCACCACATCTGGAGCGTGGGATAACGTACTCTTGAGATGTTGGTAGTACTCCTCATGGGTTTCACCCCTTCTCGCGTAAACATCCATCCCGTACTCTTCCCGTAGCGCCTCTGCAACGGAGTCGTCGGTAGACAATGGGTTGCAGCTGGCCATCTTCACGTTGGCTCCGACCTCTCGCAGCGAAAGGGCCAGTATCCCGGTCTTGGCCTCTACATGGAGTGCCATGGATATGTTCATGTTCTCAAGAGTACCTCTATCCTTCACACGCTCCCTGACCTCTCCCAGTACCTTCATGTGTTCCCTGGCCCACTGCAGTCTTTTTACGCCTTTCTTTATGATATCCAACATGCTACCGGGGCCCTATGAAACAGGTTATTATTGTGTTTTTCCGTCGAGAATGGAAAAAATCAAGAACAGGAAATAAGGAAAGTTCTGAAAAAGAAGCAGAAGATATGGTTTTCCTGGTGTGCCATTCTTGTGATATTCGCTTTAGTTCTCTATTGGCTCGGATATTGGTGTATTCCTTGGTGGTTGTTGATTTTATTGATCTTAATTTGTTTTGTTCTGAGACTTCGTTTCAACGAAAAAAATAATCAATAATCAATTTGGATAAAAGAAAAGTCCGGTTTTTGCCGGACTTTTTTTATTTTACATTTTAATTTCTCTTGTGTAATAAGGAATGCCGTGGTTGTCTTCTCCTTCTTTTACAAAATCATCAAATATTATTGGAATTTCTTCTCTTACCTTTTCAAGCAATTCTGCTATTATTCTCCTTATTTCCCAATGAGCACCAAGGGTAGTTCTTCTCTCAAATATTTGTCTCCATTCTCTAAGATTGGTGGTGACAATTATTTGAGATGAAATTCCTATGGGCAGGAATTGTCTTGCGTCTTCCGGCCTCCATCCCGAATCCAAAAGTGCTTCGTAGAAATTTCCTAAAAGATTTAAAAACTCTGAGATAGAAAAGATTTTTCCGTTTTTTAAAGTTATCTTGTTGTCTTCTTTCTCTCTTGGCGGGAACACAAACTCAATTTCTTTTTTGCCAACTTGCACTTTTCTGTTTTTATCTGAAACAAAATAGTTTACGTACCTGGTGGATTCTTGAGTAAATGCGCAATGTCTGTGTCTGACCATTTCGTGAGTGAATCCTCTGGAAACGTTTGTAAATCTCACGGACATATATCCATGCTCAAGAACGCTTTCGTGTCCCAAGTCTATAATTTTTTTGATAAATTTTGTAGCTGTTCCATTTGTAACTTCTTCTTTTTCCGATCTGTGAGAGGTTCTGCCCGCTCTTTCTATTGTTTTCAATTGCCTTAAAAGATCTTTTTTTGAAGTTAAAATCTCAAACTTTCCTTTCCTTATTATCTTCATTTTTCGTTCCTCCTTTTTTTAAATTAAAGAACTTTTTCTGCTCTCATTTTGGCACAAAAATTATTTTTGTAAAGCATTGTATTTATTTTTTGGAATAAGTGATAAAATACAGTAAAAGAGTCGAAAACAATATTAAAAAATATGTGGTTTAATAAGTTTATAAGAAAGATGAATTGGCTGGACGTTAAGATTATAGGAATTATCGGAATGCTTTTTACCGCTTTACTGATAAAGTTATTTCCTTCAGTTTTGCAGTTTATTTTGGATGTTAATATCTGGATTTTTGTAATCCTGATTGTCATTCTTTATTTCAAGCTTTATCACGTAATGTTTTTGAAAAGAGACTGATTTTAAGGTAAAATTAATATAGAAGAAAAACATTTTGTGTTTTTAACTTT
>JAWOAU010000022.1:0-23304 GCA_046498385.1 Thermoplasmata archaeon
GTCCTGTACCACTAGACCTATACCGTCTCCAGCGTTTATTGTGAAATCATCTCCGCCAAGCCAACCGTTATCGAAACCTTCAACATAGTAGAATTCTTCAGTATATCCACGCGCAGTATAATCCCATTTCACTACACGGGTTATATATTGGTTTGCTCCGTCTCCGGTGTGACCTTCTATATGGATCACTATGTCACTCGCGTTAAGCTGTCCATCGTTATTCATGTCGGGGAAGCTAGCAGGTATGGATACGTAATGTAAGCTGTAATCAGCATCATCCACAAAATTGTGTTCTACACAGTACGCCATACTCGATTTATCAGCTTCGCCTGCACCATCTACATAGTAGAAGTTGTTTCCACCAAGGGCTCCTGTATGTGTGTAGGATGTTGCTGATACCGTGGCAAGCGCTGTCCAATTACCAAGGGCTACATACTGGTTCGTCGAATAGTAAACATTGTACTCGGTTGCACCTACATCGTCCCAATGTACGATCAAATCGCCTGCGCCCTCGTCCTTTTCAACCCATATGCCAGTTACAGGTCCACTCTCATTAGAGATGATAAAATCATCTGCGCTGTTATCGGTATCTTGGCCCTTCACTCCACGGACCAACCTTTCACCGACGCCGGGTGCGTTCGGATATTCGGGATGTATGGTGTTTTCCGGTGAAGTTATGGTTCCGTACTCGACCCTGTCCATGGCAACCCAACCGTTGTTCGCTATATCTGTTCCGGCGGCATTCCATGAAAGTATCAAGTGTCCACCTGCGGTCCCAAGTATATTATCAGCAGCTAAGTCCACTGACAGTAGGTCACTTGAGATGTAGTTCGTATCTAAGACATCTAATGTTTCTGAGAATCCATCAACCTTCTCCAGCCTCCAATTTTCCAGAGTGATACCTACGGGGTCATATATGACAATGTACTGATCACCAGCATCGCCGGGTTGTGGTACGAGTTCGTTGATCTTCACTGCGGTGCTGGGCTGTCCGTTGGTCTGAAAATTCAGGTCCCCGTTCGTACTTTCACCAGATTCAAATGTATCAGTCTCGTCGGCGATGTACACGTTTCCTATACCATCGTCTATCCTGTAAATTATGGTCTCTCCATTCAGCCCGCCGGATTTGTAACCGTCTTCACTGGTATCGTCACCGGGAGTGAGGACTTGATAAGATCCATCTCCGTTGAAGGTATCCTCTGTAATGTATGCCGTTCCATTTATCCAGGCACTTACTGCATAACCGTCAGGAGACGGTCCCCCATCAATTCTTGCAATGCCGTATCTTTCATAGGGAAGACTAGTTGCCATGACCGGCAATGACATCATCACTAATGCCGCGGCCATGAAAAGCGTTAGTCCCCACATAATTTTTTTATTCATTCGTTTATCCTCCATATTGTTTTTTTATCTCCAATATTATGTTAGCAGGAAAGAGTTGTTGATGTTTATTTAAACTTTATGACACGGGGATTGAATTACTTGACGAAAAATACTTATCCCGCCGCCTCACTTTGAAGTCGATGGCAAATCTAAGAAAAAAGGCATTGGTAGCTGTGCTGACTTTCACCGTACTGCTGTCCGCGTCTGCGGTCGCATCGCATCACAGTACAGAGGGGGATCATAGGTCATTTGAGTCCTTTAACCTCAGTGACGATTCCAGTTGGCAGATGCACCCGGCAGTATGGGGTGATCTGGTTGTGTGGGAGGATTACAGGGACGACCCTCTCGGTGGATGGGCTAGCCCGGGAAACCGTAATTCAAACATTTATCTTTACAACATGAGTTCGAAGGAATCCTTAAGGCTGACACAGAATGATTCATCCCAGGTAAACCCGGATATCTGGGAAAACTACGTAGTTTGGGAGGATTACCGTAACGGTGCCCCGGATATATATATGCTGGACCTTAACAACATGGTGGCAGGTCCCAAGCGGCTAACTCCTGACAAAGCTCAGCAAAATCCCCGTATCCATGGGGGTAGGGTTGTATGGGAGGACTATCGGGATCACGACTACGGAGATATTTATATGTACGATATCGAAACAAGTACAGAGAACCCGATATCAACCGAGATAGCTATCCAAAGAGAGCCTGATATTTATGAAGATAAAATCGTATGGATGGACTACCGAAACTTTCAGGCAGGGATCTACGACAGTATGGTGGCCGACATATTCATGTATGATATAAGCAGAGGTATCGAGATGGCCGTGGTGGAAGAGGAGATACATCAGAGGCAGCCCAGTATATATCGGGAAACGGTTGTATGGACTGAATATTACGACGGCAGAAACAACATATGTACGATGGTAATGGGAGAGCAGAAGCGGATCATATCTGATGAGATCTCAAGCGAGGAGAGGCCGATGATATACGGCGGCCGGATGGTATTCTATGAGAGATACTACGACGAAGAGGGCGTTCATCTTTATGGCTCAATTTACATGTACGACATAATCGAGGAAACCAAGCATCTCGTGGCCCGGGTGGAACTTGACCATGGGGACCCGCCTTCAGTAACTTACGCAAGGAACCCTGTGATATACCGTAATAATATAATCTGGGAAGAAAGGCATCCTTCAAATCATCCCAAACTCGACAGTCAATATGATATTTATCACCACTCTTTGGACAGCGAATCTCCGGAGATAATCTGGGGCCGTATGGAATCTCATACCGGTGAGCAGGGCACCTCTCTGAACGTTACCTTGGAGGACGGAACATACGTAACCGTTTCTTGCCAGGTATCGGACAAGGACGGGGACCTGGAATGGGTGTATCTTTACAGTGACGACCTTGGGATCGACAAATTGGACCTTGAAAGAGAAGCTTATCAGTACTTCAACGTTGACATACCCGTCCTGGAGAAAGGTGAGTCACAGATAACCGTGGTAGCGGTAGATCAGGAAGGTAATGAGGCGTTCTTCCATGATTTAATATTGAACGTACTTACTCCCGCCCCTGAGATCAGGGTTGTGGGTGTTGGAACATCCACAGACGACCTGGACTCCCAATTTCATTTTGTACTTGAAGAGGGAAACATACTTTATTTTGAAGCAGAGATCCATGGAGATGTGGAAAGCGTTCGCCTTTTCGTGGAGGACTATCTCCCCGAAGGTGCCGAAATGGCCCAGGAAAACGGCCTCTATTATTTTACTTTGGAATATGAGGATACCATGGACGCGGGCAACAAAACTGCATACATAGAAGTCACGGGAGAATGGACCACCGTCACGAGCCATGATATGATCATCACCGCAGTCGAGCCAGATGAGACTACGGATAACGGCAGATTCGTGTTCTATATTTCACTGCTGATCATAGTGGTGATTTTAGTACTGGTCGTGCTGGTGATGAAGTTCAAGGGAATTCTATAGGACAAAGAATTATCGGTTATGATGTATCGAAACTCCGCCAAAAACCTGCAACTCAAAAACATTAAATAACAATACCCTCGTAGAACGCGAACGATGAGAAATCTTGTTATATGTGAAAAGAACAACGCCGCATCGAGGATCGCTTATCTATTATCCAACGGTGACCCCGATAGAAAGTACTACTTCAAGCTTCCTTACTTTGAGTTCAAGCGTGAAAATGATAATTATACTGTCATGGGTTTGAGGGGGCATATAGTGGAATATGATTATCCAAAGGAGTACAACAATTGGAGCAAGGTGGACGAAGAAGATTTGATACCGGTAGAACCTAAAAAGGAGGTCACGGCTTCCAGAATAGTCTCCCTGCTAAAGAAAAAGGTAGAGGACGCCGATAGGATCATCGTTGCCACGGACTACGACCGTGAGGGTGAACTTATCGGGCTTGAAGCCGTAAGAATTTTGCAGGAAAAAGAGCCCGATATCGAAGTAAAGAGGGCCACATTCAGTTCGCTTTCAAAATCTGAGATAGAAAACGCTTTTTCCTCCCTTAAAGAGCTGGACGTTAACCTTGCGGAATCTGCGGAATCCCGGCAGATAATAGATCTAGCATGGGGGGCCGTACTCACAAGATTTCTCTCAAAGACATCCGGACAGTATGGAAAGAACTTCATCTCCGCAGGGAGAGTACAGAGCCCTACGTTAGCTTTGATAGTAGATCGAGATGAGGAGATCGAGAATTTCGAACCCGAAGCATACTGGCTGGTCGACGCACTATTGGAAAAGGATTTTGAATTCAAGGCACGTCACCAAGAGGGAAGGATATGGGAGGCCGAAAAGGCGGAAAGCCTTTTTGAAAAATTGGAAGATACGGAATTCGCTACTGTTCTGTCCTTTGAAGAAAAGGAAAAGAAATTATGGCCACTCCCCCCTTTTAACACCACCCAGTTCATCTCAGATGCAACAAAACTTGACATGACCCCTGCCCAGGCAATGAAGACTGCCGAAAATCTTTATACCGCCGGATGGATATCGTACCCTAGGACGGAGAATACGGTCTACCCCTCCAGCCTGCACTTAAGAAGTCATCTAGAAAAACTGAAGTCTTCTGGATTATCAAAAGAAGTTGAGGAAATACTTCAACAGAAAAAAATAAGGGCTACCAGAGGCAAGAAAAAGACAACGGACCATCCTCCGATATATCCAATAAAAGCCGCCACCAAAGGTCAACTCAAGGGACGAGACTGGAAGATATACGAGCTGATATTAAGGCGTTTCCTGGTGACCGTGGCACCGGCTGGAAAAGCAGTTACCAGAAACGTAGAGTTCGACATAAAAGACGAGTTATTTGAATCCAAGGGATACGAAGTTGTAAACCCGGGATGGATGAAGTACTATCCCTATTTTAAACCCAAGGAAAATAAGGTGCCGGAGCTCTCGGAAAAAGAACAAGTAAAGGTCAATGATATAACCCTTACAGAGGATGAGACAAGGCCTCCAAACAGGTTCTCACAGGGTTCCTTGATAAGGGAGATGGAGAAACTCGGACTGGGTACTAAAAGTACACGACATCAGATAATACAGAAGCTCTACAATCGGGGCTTCGTTACCGGCAAGGTACCTCGTTCGACTTTATCCGGTAAATCGGTGATCAAGACTCTAGAGGCTCATGCGGATACCGTAGCCAAGCCCGAGATGACGAAGACCCTTGAAGAGGACATGGAAAAGATAGCGGAGAGCGATCTGAAGAAAGAAGATGTTGTGGAAGAATCCAGGGACATGTTGGAATCCGTAATCCAGTCTTTAAAAAAGGATAAAAAGGAGATACGGAGCGAACTAAGGGATTCGTTGGTAGATCAAAAATCCGTCGGCGAATGCCCTGAGTGTGGCGGCACGTTGGTGGTCCGTAAAGGAAAAAAGGGAAGGTTCGTGGGATGCACCAACTATCCTAAGTGTAAAAATACCTATCAGATACCCCGTTCCGGCTCCGTGAAACCCGGTAACAAGAAATGCCCTGAGTGTGGGGCACCGATTGTTAAGGTATATCACCGTGGAGATATGGAGGAATTGTGCGTAGACCTGAACTGCAAGTACTCTAAGGATAAACGGTTCAGAGGAAAGTGCCCGGACTGTGGTGGAGATATAACGGAGATGCGCTCTTATCGGGGAAAACGTTTTCTCGGCTGTTCCAACTACCCTGAGTGCAAAAGGACCTATCCCCTGCCTCAGAAAGGAAATGTGCTCTATGAGGGAGATAAGTGTGAAGAATGCGGGGCCCCTAAGATGAAGATAATATATAAAGGTAGGAAACCGTGGGAACTGTGTCCCAACATGGAATGCCCATCCAGAGAAAAAGACTAAAGTCTTCGGCTCTCTTTAGCTTTCATCCGTAATTGTTTGCTGCCGCAGCGGCGGCACTGTTTTGACCTTATCGGATTGTTTGCCGAGCAATGCATACATATTTTTTTGTTAAGTAACCTTTTTTCTGCTTCAGGAAATCTAGCCATCAGTAACACCTTAACTTACAGTGTTTCGACGAACCACTCGTTATATATAAATTCTTCCTTGAGCAATTCAGAATTCTGAAGAGAAGATAATATATACCTCTAATCCTATTCCTATCCGATGTTGGTTGAGAAAAGAAACGCAGGATTGAGGGCTGTTGAATATGTGGAGGATGGCATGGTCGTGGGGCTCGGTACAGGATCCACTACTAAGCATGCCATCGACGCCCTTGCGGATAGGATACGAGACGAGGGACTTGAGATAGTAGGTATCCCCACCTCGATTTCTACAGAAGAGCAGGCGATGGAACTCAATATCCCCCTAAGTACTCTTGAAGAACACGAAGTTATCGACCTTACTATAGATGGAGCCGATGAAGTCGACCCAAACATGAATTTGATAAAAGGGGGAGGCGGTGCGCTTTTAAGAGAAAAGTTGATTGCTTTGAATTCAAAATCAGTTATAATCATTGTCGACCGCTCAAAGTTAGTTGATCAATTAGGTTTGAATTTTCATCTTCCGGTGGAAGTACTACCATACTGTCCTAATACTACCATGAGAATGCTGGAAGAACTTGATTGCGGTTCTAACCTCAGAATGCACAATTCATCGGTGTTCAAGACCGATAACTATAACTACATAATAGATTGCAATTTCCGGGGCATAGACAGACCTGGAATTCTATCTACCAAACTTAACAAAATACCTACAGTCGTGGAAAATGGTTTGTTTGTGAACGTTGCGGATAAAGTTATTGTAGGAAAAAAAGAAGAAGTTGAGGAATGGGTTATAGAGTAGAAGTCAACTTCTTTAACTTCTTCAAGTTGTCCTGGATATCTTTAACCTTACCCTTCTCCTTTTCTTCTATCTCGGCGATTATATCGTCTATTGGCTTTTTCAAGCTGTATCCGTGAACCGGCCTACCTTTTCCTTCCTTTTTGATGTCCCGCTTATCTATCCAACCCGTGCTTCTTAGTTTGTTGGTTGCGATGGATACCTCTGGCTGCCGCAATCGTGTATTATCCTCAATGTTCCTACTAGTTGTTTCTTCTCTTCCTGCTATAAATGCAAATGCCCTTGCTATGTTTTTTTGTATTCCAGTCTTCATTAGCAGCTCAACAAATCTGTCTTCCTTTTTCTTATCCATTTTATACACCTCATATTCAAATATACTTTGGCGCCCATATATTGTAACACAAATACTAGTGCTTCCCTTTATATTTTTGGGAGAATTTCTAAATGTCAAAGCTGGTAGAAATAAGTATATACCTCCGGAACACTTGTTAGACTGATATCCATGTTCGAGAGGATCCTCATAGCAACGGACAATTCGCCTCTGATGAAAAATGCGATGGTGTATACTGGTAAAGCTTTTCCGTATGCGGATTATCACCTTATAAACGTGATAAATACCAGTGACGGAAGCATACCTAATACCCCAATGGTACAAAGGCATTTGAAAGAAATTTCAACCGATGCGCTTCGGAAAGGTAAAAAAATACTAGAGAACATAGGAGTCGAGAATGTAAAACTAGCCATGCCATCTGGTACGCCTTCTAAACAAATCATGAAATATACTACAAAAAACAAAATCGATTTGATGGTCATGGCCACCCATTCTAAAACAGGGGCACAGAAGGTGCATATTGGCGAAACAACATTAAGTTGTTTGGAGTTTACACACATCCCATCTCTGGTATTTGCCTGTAATTGCAAACCACGGATCCCAAAGAAAATATTCAACCCGACAACCTTCAGTACCTATTCCGTATACGCAACCATATGTGCTTTGGAATTGGCGGCATACTTCGGTGCGAGTTTAACGGTTTATTATATCGGTAAAGAAGAACCTGGAGCTGCGGAAAGGAGAATAAAAAGGAAAGCGTTGGAAGAGGGAGTTCCATATACTCTAATAGACGCAAAAAGTCCCTCTGATGAAGATATACTAAAACAAACAAAAAAATATGACTTTATGGTAGGCAGCAGAGGTCGGAAGGGCATATTATACAAGTTAAGATACATCTTCCCCACATTGGCACTGAGCAGCCTTGAAAAGGAGCTAATAGCTGAAACGGAGATACCATTTCTGATGGTAGGGGACTGACTTGTCAACCGCTGTAATAATATCTATATTAATATTCACTTTAACCTACATAGGAATAATACATAGAAGGGTAGATAGAGCGGTTGCAGCAGTTTCAGGGGCAGTAGCCATGATTTTGGCAGGTACTTACTTTAAGTTCTACTCACAACAACGTGCCTTGGAGGCGATCGATTTCAACACTATAGGTTTGCTGATGGGTATGATGATTCTCGTGGGAGTTCTAGGGGAAACCGGTTTTTTCAAATATGTTGCAATTAAAACGGCAAAATTATCAAAGGGAAGTTACTATCGGCTTTTTGCATTTTTTGTGCTAATCACCGCATTAACCTCTGCATTTTTGGACAATGTAACCACCATCCTTCTTATGGTACCTATCACCATAACCATCGCAAAGGATTTAAATGTTAATCCAACTCCCTTTATTATCTCCGAAGTCATGGCTTCCAATATAGGCGGTACCGCAACACTGATTGGAGATCCCCCCAATATCATGATAGGGAGTTCAGCAAACATTAACTTTACTCAATTTCTTTTATATCTCGCACCCATCGTTTTAATAGTTCTTTTTGTCGTTTTACTATTATTTGAGATCATTTTTAAAGATATGTTAGATGGAGACATGAACGAATTTAAAAAAATAATGACCCTCGATGAAAATCAGAGCATTGTAGATTGGCGTTTATTAAAGAAAACCGCTTTGGTTCTTTTAGTTACAATGATACTTTTTTTAGTTCACCACATATTGGGTCTGGACCCATGGATGGTAGCAATAACAGGAGCTAGCCTCTTATTGCTTCTAACCCTTTCGGATATGGAAAAAACACTAAATCATGTACACTGGACTACCCTTATTTTCTTCCTAGGGCTGTTCATTATTATCGGTGGACTTATTTCCGCCGGGGTGATTGACCTGATTGCTAATAGAATGGTATCTGTCAGTGAAAATAGCCTTGTTTTTAGTTTGTTTATGGTGATTATGATCGGAGGGGGGTTGGCGATTGCAGTGGGGAATATACCTGCATCCGTAATGTTAATACCTGCTGTAGCTAGTTTTATTGAAATTAGTGGTCTTGGTGCCGGTTATCCTGTGAACCCGCTCTGGTGGGCACTTGCACTTGGTACGTGCTTTGGCGGGAATGGAACGCTCATTTCCGCCCCGACCAATCTTATCGCAGTCAATATGTCCGAGAAGATGGGGTATCCCATATCCTTTAGAAATTACGCCCGAATCGGATTACCTATAACCTTATTTATATTGCTGCTTTCCTTTTTCTTACTCTACGGATTTTATGTGGTGTTGTTAGGGCCGTAATTTGATGTTGTGTGCAGTTCTTCCTCGATCTCCAGCAGACGGTTGTACTTTGAGGTACGCTCACCTCTGCACGGTGCACCGGACTTGATCTGGCCGCAGGACAGTGCTACCGAAAGATCGGCTATGAAATCGTCAGACGTCTCTCCGGAGCGGTGGGATACCATGATCCCGTAACCGTTGTTCATGGCTAGAGATGCAGCTTCAAGGGCTTCAGTCAGGGAGCCTATTTGGTTTACTTTTAATAGCACGGCGTTGCACACGTTTTCCTTTATACCTCGATCGATTATCTTGGGATTGCTGACGAAGATATCGTCACCGACGACTTGAACTTTTTTCCCGATACGCTGTGTAATCTCTTCGAAACCCGGCCAGTCGTCTTCGGCCAAAGGGTCCTCTAAAGATACTATTGGATATTCTTCTATGAGTCTCTCGTAAAAATCAACCATCTCGGACGGATTTAAATTCTTGCCGCCGAACATATAGGAGCCTTCTTTGTAGAACTCGGATGCTGCAGTGTCCACGGCGATTTTCACTTCTTTTGTATAACCCGTTTTATCTATTGCTTCTACTATAAGATCAAAGGCATCGAGTGGATCGTTGATAGGCGGGGCGTATCCCCCCTCATCACCCACGTTGGTTGCGGAAGGGCCGTAACGCTCTTTCAATAAGGTGCCCAACACATGGTAAACCTCCACCCCCATACGGAGTGCTTCTTGGAAGTTTTTTGCTCCAACAGGAGCAATCATATGTTCTTGTATATCCAACTCGTTGCCTGCGTGTTCACCGCCGTTGATTACGTTAAGAAAGGGCACGGGTAGGGTTATATCGTTAGGCCTTCCCAAATATCTGTAAAGAGGGACATCCAAAGCAGAGGAGGCCGCCCGTGAGACTGCCAGAGAAACTGCGAGTACTGTATTGGCACCAAGATCACTTTTATCCTCCGTTCCATCACATTTTATCATCAAATTATCTATACCACATTGGTCCCTAACGTCCATTCCAATTATTTTTGGAGCGATCCTCTGTTCAACGTTTTCAACTGCCTTTAGAACTCCTTTCCCCATATATCTATCTCCGCCGTCCCTTAGTTCAAGAGCTTCTCTGGTACCGGTGGATGCTCCGGATGGCACAGCCGCTTTTCCATAGGATATGGGTGTTTTAACTGAGGCCATCACCGTTGGATTACCTCGGGAGTCCAGTACTTCAAAAGCCCTCACAGATTCTATTTCATACATCTTTACACCTTTCATGGTGAAGTGTTTAGTTGTATTTGAGGATAACGGGGGAACAACTGTTCATAGTTAAATAAGAGAGGATGTTCATCCTTTTATAGAAGATAAGAATAGGTCTGAAATGGCTTAACATCAATAGGGTTGAAAAAAAACGCACATAGGGGATAATCGACCAACTAAACGTTCGAAGGTTGATCTTCCAACCTGGACATCCCGTCCGCCATGAATAAGCTATAAATAGTAGAGGCATCATGAGATTTTTCTACACTACGACTAAGGTGAAAACAAATGAGGTTACGCATGCCAAAAATACTGAAGGAGCGGGATGATACCGCCCAAGCAGGCTCGGTACTCGAGGATAGATGGAGTATCGCCATATGCCTTGGAGCCATATTCATACTGGCTTTCTTTATGAGAACATACTTTGCGTTTGAATTGTCGACCAAATTTGGAACCCCTTTTTTATTGACAGGTGGTTCCGATTCGTATTATTATGAGAAAATCGTAGAATATTTGGCCTTCAATCACCATCACCTTCTCCATGACAGCATGCTCAACTACCCTTTAGGTCGTGCGAATCCACGTCCACCTTTATATAGTTGGTCGGTGTCTTTGACTGGACACATATTCGCACCTCTCGTGGGAGACCTAACCCGATCCGTACATTATTCCCTTATACTATCAACCAGTTTCTGGGGTGCCATGACCATATTCCCGGTTTACCTGGTTGGCAGAGACATCTTCGGTAAAAAGGCCGGGATAACCGCCGCTTTCTTACTCGCTATCAGTGCGGGGCACCTCCAGAGGAGTCCCATCGGAAACGCGGACCACGATGCATTTTATCTTTTCTTTGCCGTAACTGGATTTTATTTCCTCATGAAAGCCCTCAAGTACATACCTGAAGATAGAACATGGGTAAAGGACTGGAGGGATCGAGGGGACATAAAATCAGGTTTATCAACCTTTATCAGCGAAAACAAGAGATCATTGTTATATTCCGCCATGGCGGGCGTAAGTATTGGCGCGGTTGCCTTGACCTGGCAGGGTTACGCATACGTATTCGTCATCATTCTAGTTTACTACTTTATCCAGCTTTTCTTGGACAAGTTCAGATACCGGGATTCTCTAGGGGTAACGGCCTGCGTTGGCATCACAGTGGTGCTCGGAATACTCATCGCCGCACCTTATTACATGGGGACTGGTTCCGGTCATAGTTTACCTCACGGAGTCGGTACTTGGTTCGATGTACCTTTGATAATGGTAACCATCGCCATGATCGGAGGTACGATAATTACCGTATCTAGGGATTATCCTTGGGTGCTGGTATTCTCGATATTATCTGCATTAGCTGCCGGAATACTGCTCTATGCTGCGTATTTTTCACCGGCTTTGATGAATACCTTCACCAGCGGTGCCGGTTACTTTGTCCGTACAAAACTATACGATACTATCGCAGAGGCACAAGCACCGGAGTTCAGTAATCTTGTCTTTTCTTTCGGACCCGCTACTTTTTTCCTATCGATCGCCGGTATAGCGCTAGCTATATGGTATATCCGGGACAAATGGACCACTAATTTTTTGTTCGTACTCGTTTGGGCGGCATTCTCCATCTATATGGCAACTTCTGCCGCACGATTTATATTCAATGCCGCACCGGCCTTTGCGCTTATGGCCGGGTGGCTGGTTGCCTTGGGAGCCGATAAAGCAGAATTTGGTACACTGTATCGTCGGCTAAAAGGTGCTAGAGCTGGATTTTTCACGAGAATAAAAAGGGGTGTAAAGGTTGGCCATATAGTCGCTGTTTTATCCATCGCTTTTTTAATAGTCATGCCCAATGTATTTTATGGATTTGACGCAGGTATCCCCTTTGATACTAAGAGCGAATATGACGAACAGGTAAATCAGGCCCTTCCTGAATTACTTCGTCCCGAAGATTACGATGAAAACCAGCAGCAAGTATGGCATCTAGGAGCCTTTGGTTTTGGCATAGATAAACCAACGGATTATTGGCCTGCGGCATGGGAATGGTTGAAAGAAGAAAATTCCGATATACCGCCTGAGGAACGGCCGGCATTCTTGAGCTGGTGGGACTACGGCTTCGAGGCCGTCCAGCGCGCTCAGCATCCCACGGTAGCGGATAACTTCCAAACCGGTTATAGATTTGCGGGTAATGCGCTCATGGCCCAGAATGAATCCGAACTACTTTCTCTGTTGATCGCACGGACAGTGCAAGCTCCGATTAGAGATGACGGCGGTATTTCCGGTGATGTTAGGGACATATTGGTCCGACACATAGGTGAGGAAAAGACCGATCTTGTCGAAGATGCGTTTTTAAACCCCGCCGATTACCAAGATGAAGTACTCTCCAATCCGGATAGATATCATCCACGAGCGGACGATATAGATAATGGCAATGTAAGATGGGCCAGATTGATGGGTTTGCTTTCATACGAGGAACGCGATACACTGGTTGAACTATATTATGAACTTACCGAAGAACTTGAAACCTTGATAAAATATATCGGGATCGATACCCGATTGTTTCCCTTCGATGCCAGACAAACAGGTGTTTTCTATGCACCCGCTCTTCTTTCTGGACATAGGGTTGGTGGGAACAGTATGGCCAGGACACCCGTCGATTTTTACACTATAGCCTACGTTGATATGCAGGGAAATGAATACGAAGACCCTGATGAAATACCTCCAGGTGCAGAGATAGTGGATTTCAAAATTAACTTTAAACAGGCATTCTATGATACCGTTCTTTACCGTACTTTTGCCGGAATCTCTGGAGCTGAAGCCGGTAAAGAACAGGGAATACCCACGGTTGATGTCGAAGATATACAGCCGATGCCCGCTTGGGGCATGGAGAATTTCAAATTGGCCACTAGGACTGCCTACTGGAACCCTTACCCCGAAGAGGAGGTACGGGACCACCCCGAAGCGTGGAGGGCGGTATCCCTTCAGGACGCCATAAAACATCAAGAGGAAGAAAAGGGTATAGCTGATATGAGCGGGCAAAGCTACATGAGGCAGGGGGTTGTTTTCATAGAGTACTTCCACGGAGCCCTTGTTTCAGGAAGCGTTACCACCTCTGACGGACAACCCGTGTCTGACGCCCGGGTTACCATAATCGATGAGATGGGTACACCACATCAAGTAACCTACACCGATGAGGACGGCCGGTATGAGACGAAGGCTCCGGCGGGAGATATATCTTTAGTGGTATCTACCGGTGGTGACCTAGAGCCGACTACAAAAACAGAATCCGTACATCTGGGAATAGAGCAATTCCACGTAACCCACGAACAAGCCATGAGGCGTGAGGTGGACCGCACAGGCGACGGTCGTTGGGACTACTTGATAAGAAAGGATATAGAGGCAAAAACGGGCGACCTAAGCGCCAACGTTTTCGTGGATAAAGATGACAGCGGTGATTACACACCGACTAACGATACTCTTGTAGAATCTACCATAACCTTATCCGGGACCGGTGTTGAGATAGAAGTTGAGACCGATGGTAGCTATGATTTCACAGGACTGGTACCTGGCAAGTACACTCTTTCTTCAGATGCTCCGGGCACAACTTCGGCAGATGTGATGATAGAACCGGAAGAACAGGTTACAGAGGATATAAAAGTACAAGCTGCATCTCTGGAAGGTCAAGCACTTATGGAGGATACAGAGATCAAAGCGATCGAGTTGTACCTTGAACATGCCGAGACCGGTGACAGATATGTTGAGCAGGTAGATCCCGGAGGAAATTATACTTTCAGCTACTTATTACCCGGTGATTATGTGCTGGGAATAGAACAAGATGAATATGCCGTTTACGCAGGTCCTAAGGTATTAGAATTAACTCCAGGTGCTCAAAAGGAAATGAACGTTACCTTTACCTATGCATATATAATCGAGGGTGTAGCGGAAACGGTAGACGGTCTAAGGCTAGCTCACCAAAGGTTATCGCTTACGGGCATCTTAGGACGTACCTATTCACATATGGTTATAACCGACGACCAGGGCGAATTTGATGTCAAAATACCCATTGGAGATTATACTGTATACGGCACACATCGGAAGGACGGCGAGAAGACAGTTCATCTCGGAACCATATCTGTTCCTGAGGATACGGAGCACACGGCACGATTCGGTAAAGGCCATGGTATCACAGCTAACGTTGAGTTAAACGACGTACCCGTGGAAGGATTCAATATGGAATTTGTAACCCTTGAAGGAACGATCATGGAAGCCCGGAGCAATGCAGAAGGACGCATAAGCTTATTCCTTCCTGAAAACTTTTATTCCATCTACGGTTGGAAGAGAACTGTACCGGATGACTTATACTACAGAACAGGATTATCTTTGGATAGGGACAGAACGATCAGTGTTGCGCCTTTACCAGGACACCCGGTGGAAGGGCAGATATATCGGGATCTAAATTTTGACGGCGAATATGGTGAAGGTGAAGACATATCTGCCAGAATCCAAGTAGAAGTCAATGGACATTCGATATCTCTTCTTTCATCATCCACGGGCCAATTCGAAGCGGTACTTCCAAACGAGGAGGTTCTGATCAAACTAACTAAAGAGGGTTTTCATGATGAGGACATTTCTTACCATCCTGAAGATGAATTCGGACCGTACCTTGCCATGGAGACCAAGGACGTTCAAGTCCATGGAGATTTTACACTAGATGATGGTGAATCTTATGATTTCCCCATTACATTCGAAGCAGTGGATGAAGGAGCGGTAGATACGGAGACATCAGTTGTTGACGGCGAGTACGAAGTATATCTCCAACCTGGTGTATATGACGTAATCGTGGATTCTTCTCCAGAAGACGGAATCCGCTATTCCCTGGAAAAGAGGATAAACATAGAGCCGACGGATGAACCTCTTGAGTTGTCCCTTGAGGCAAACCATACTGTGAGGATACACGGTATGATATCTGACGAAGATGGAGAAGAAGTCCCGGCAACCCTTTCGTTTAAGGGGATCTGGGAGAAGGAGTTGGTGGCTGATGACGGTATATATGAACTTTATCTGCCCACGAACACATATTCCATGTGGTGTGCTGATATGGAAGGAGAGTTGGTCGCCACCGACAAACTAACGATCACTGGACCTATGGAGTACAATATCACTCTTGATAGTGCGGTTGAATTTTCCCCATTAGTGACCTACGACGGAGAATCTCGGGAAGGTATAGTGATGACCTTGGAGAACATGCTTTCCGGTTACAGGATCACAAGGACGACCGACGAGGACGGGACCTTTTCAGTAAACCTCGCTCAAGGTGAGTATGAGGTAGGGGTGGATTATCTTACAACGGAGCCCATAGATGGAATACTACGTGATGTCCGCTTTATGTACTCCGATGTTTATGACCTGACTGTATCGACCTCACCACACATCTCACTGGAGCGGGAATTGGTCCATTCTAACCTTAGCGGCAGGGTATACCTTGATGGAAAAGGGGTCCCCCATGCAACGATAAACTTTATAGAACAGACGCCGGAGGCCATTTCTACCTCAACTGAAACAATGGATGATGGTACGTTTTCACTGCCTTTATCCAAAGGTACGTATTCTATATATGTAGAGTACCAAGGGAGAACACGCCCTTATTCAGCTTTCAAGACCTTTGTGATGGGTGACGTTGATGATGTATTGAACGTAACTCTAGATCCCGCTTTTAAATTGACAGGTACGGTTCGAAGAGACGGAGCGGCAACCCAGGCCGAGATAAACATAGTTGATTTAGAGAAACTCATGGAATTGGAAGAGGTCTCGAAGGAAGACGGTCTTTACACGTTAGTCCTTCCAAAGGGTGTTTACCAGATACGTGCGGAAACATCATTTACCCATGACGAACTCGGTGAAATCACATATATGGATGAGCAGGAAATAGACCTAACCTACAATACACGTACGGACTTGGATCTGAGTATGGTCAAGGAATATGGGATAGAAGTTGACAGCATATCAGCCCAGGAAGCTAAACCCGGAGATACCATCGATTACAACATAAACATAGAGAATACCGGTAATACCTATGATGAGTTTAGGCTGTCCGCATCCCCTGGTGCAATTTGGGATATGGGTTTCAGCCCTTCGACTTTCTCATTGGGCCCGGATGAATCCAGAAATGTGCAGGTATCTTTACACCTTCCTGATGATGCTATAGTCAACCACCCACCTATAAGCTTCATCGTCGAATCACTCAATTCCGATGAAACCGCAAGCAAAACTTTGCCTGCCGACGTCGAACAAGACTATGGAGTTGAGATGCTACCGACGGTATCAAAAAGGACTATCCGTGACGGTCAGATCATATACACTATAGGCATAGAAAATACCGGTAATGGACGGGACACTTTTGATCTACTAGTACAAAATAAGGGTCATCTTGAATCACTAGGTTGGGGTGTATCTCTTGATGAAGATACCGGAGAGGTATCCGAGGATGTTGTTTCAGAGGTCGAACTAGTTTTAACACCTAGGTCACACGCGTCTTCAGATTTGACGGTACAGATTAAAGCTACTTCGCAGGGCTATCCCTCGGTGGAAGACTCAGTAGTATACGACATAGAGTTACCGACTTTATCCGCCGACAAAGACTCCTTCAGAATTGACGGAGAGGGCATATTACTCGAAGCGGCAACCTTTGAGATGCGGACGAGTTACTGGGTCCTTTTGATCATAGCAGCTACCGTAGGCGCGGTTTATTACATCCGAAAGAAGAGGTGGTTTTGAATGAAGAACAAGATTTTCATTTTAACCGTACTCGTTTTCCTATTGACCTCCTTAGCCGTTCCCGCAACGGGCAGCCGGTTATCCCAAACCGGGGTTAGCATATATATCGATGGGCCCCGCCAGGTCTTTGTCAACCATACCGAATATTTTATCGTCGAAGTGAGAGGTAGCTTTGCGGAAGAAGCCATCAACTGGAGTATAGAGATTCAGGATGTTCCAGACGGACTTCACGTAGAGCCCCTGTCCGATGAATCCACCACCAGTAATATGTTTCAGATCAATGTAACGGCACTGCAGAAGGATAGTTACAAGCTCAATATAGCAGGTTATTGTTCCGATGGACTAGAGGTTAGATACAGGGAGTCAACTCTAGATATCGAGGCCTTGACCCCTGTAACGACCCGGGTTGATTTGAAATCACCTGTAGATTACACTCTTGAAAATGTAGTCATAGGTCTGTTTATCGATGACGAATTGATGAAAACGCAAACCATCGACAGGCTGGAAGCTAATGAAACAAGGAATATTGAGATGATATGGGGCAAGGAAAAGCTCGATGAAGGAGAGCATACACTTGAAATTTGGGTTGACTACGGTTTCAATGGTCAAGAAGATTTCAAACAAGGTGAACGTTTACTACACACTACTTTTTACGTAGAAGGTACGCCCGGAATGCTGATTGTGGTTTTGCCCATAGTGATAATAATCATCGGTGCGCTCTTAGTAATCTATTATCTTAGAAGAAGGAAGAAAAGGAGAAGGCCTTGGTAAGCTTTAAATCCTATCTTGTGCCGGGTAAGGGCTACTGGATGTACAGCGGTGCAGAGGAAGCCATCGAGTGATACATAGTCATCCTACGAAGTCCTTGATGGTATGCCTATCCAGCCGACAGGCGCCCGTGTAAAGGGACGGATAAACGGTCTGATCTAAGGTTCGCTTGATATCCCCATTCTACCATATGAAAAAAATTTTGCAATTACCAGTCACCCTTACCGATGATATAATTTTTCCCTCACAAACCATGTTTTACTTGAATCCCGTTTCTTGAGTGCTTTTTCAAGAAACTCTTTATCGTAGTTGATTTGGCAGCAGCCGCCTCAACGACAGTACTTTTATAATGATAAACTCATTTCCATTATCATGCGTGTAGCGGTAGTCTTGGGTACTAGGCCGGAAATAATTAAGATGAGTCCTATCATAAGAGAGCTCAAAGATAGGGGATTGGATTTTCATGTGATACACACCGGTCAGCACTATGACCATGAGATATCCGATATATTCTTTCAGGAATTGAATCTCGATGCTCCTGACAGATACTTAGGCATCGGTTCGGGTGAACAGGGTGAACAGACGGGTAAAGCACTTATTGGATTGGAAAAGGCATATTTAAAGATGAAAAGTGAACTCGTGTTAGTACAGGGAGATACCAACACGGTACTCGCCGGTGCCCTAGCAGGTGTAAAAATAGGTTTGAAGGTAGGCCATGTGGAGGCGGGGTTGAGAAGTTACGACCTGCGGATGCCGGAGGAACACAATCGTCGCCTAACCGACCACTGTTCTCATTTCCTCTTTGCGCCCACGGAACACAGTGCAAGTATACTGAAGGAGGAGAAGGTCTGGGGAAACATTCACGTTACCGGGAACACCGTTATAGACGCATGTATACAGAATATGGAGATTGCGGAAGAAAAGGCATTTGTAAATATTCCCAGCGAGTATGTATTAATTACCGCTCATCGTTCGGAGAATGTGGACGATCGTTCCGTTCTAAAACAGTTCATAGAGGTATTCGAAAATATACCAATACCAAAGGTGTATCCCGTACATCCTCGAGCGGAGAAGATGTTCAAACAAACCAGATTGTACGAACGTTTGAAGAATATTGAAGGCATGTACTTGATCAAGCCCCAGGGTTATCTTGAATTTTTGATGCTTATGAGGAACGCCCGCTATATATTAACTGATTCAGGGGGTATACAGGAAGAGGCGACTTCACCCAATATAAAAAAGAAGGTGTTCGTTCTTCGGGAGTCAACCGAACGTCCCGAGGCGGTAGAAGCCGGCTTTGCGGAGGTGGTTGGTACGGATAGTGAGGATATCTTGAAGGCCATCGATAGGTTCGAGGAAAAGGGATGGAAACCGTCTACTTGTCCCTATGGGGACGGTAAGGCCGCCAAGAGGATAGTAGATATTATCTCTCGATGATTTCTTCGTACATTTCCACTAAAATTCTGACGATTTTTTTGGGATCGTGGTATTTTTTTACAAAGGCCCGGGGGTCTTTCACTTTATCCGGATTCTCGAATCCATAGAATACTTCGTATTTTTTTGGAAAATCAGTGTACGTATTTAATCCACAAGCCATGGCCTCCAGGCGGCCCAGAGAAACCGGATCGGCTAGAGGGCCTATCATTTTTTTATATTTGTTAAAGAGAGCGGGCAACCTATTGTTTGGTTGGAAAGATATCTTTCTTACGTTCTTTGCTAGCTTCATGTTTAAACCCCAATTAAGGATATCGTATCGCTCTTCTTTTCTTAAAAGGGGTAAGAGCGCTTCCTTTGATACAAACCTCCCAAAGAGCAGAACACGCTCATTTTTTTCTATATCTATCGGTCGAAATCGATGCAGGTCTACTGGATTCGGTAAATAAAATCCGCTCGCCCATTCAAGAAGATCGGGTGTGCTCATCAATACCTTATCCGATAACTTTCTTACAAAGGAACTAACGATGGCGTGGTGGGGCAGTAATCTCTTTTCTCCTTGCACGGTAATCCTTCTTACGTCACTCCCATGATGATGTATGATGAAGGGAACACCCAGTATTCGAGAGCGGAGACAGGCCTTTATTACCGGTCTCGTCAAGGAATAATGCCCATGAACAATGTCGTGGTCGCTGTTTACTTGTCCCGTGGTGTTGTATTCGAATCCTATACCATATTTTTCTAACTCCTGCCGATAAAGCCTTATTATATTCAGCATCGGGACAGCCTTTTCAGAGCAGACGTGCAGTACTCTCATAACAATGTAACAATAGTGTGGAACAAATTTATTCTTTCGGTGTTTTAGCGTGAAGTGCTTTAGTTCATTAGGGTCAGGTTTTTATAATGGTCTTTCAGTTTAGAGAAAACATGTACGAGAGGGTAATAATACCTACGGACGGTTCGAAGTGCGCTGAAGCCGGTGGGAGAGAAGGCATAGAAGCGGCTAGAGCCCTAGGGATCAAGGCCATAGCCATCTATGTTGTGGATGCTAGCGAATACGAAGGCGTTCATCACCACGCTATAAGGAATTCCGTCCGTGCAGGTTTCAAGCAAAAAGGCATAAAGACTCTGAAAAAACTGAAAGAATACGCTTCGAAAAGAGGTGTGAAAGTTGATACGAAAATAAAAGAAGGGAAACCTTATTTTGAAATATCGGAGCTTGCTGGCGAGAACGATATAATATATATAAGCAGTCATGGGGCATCAGGGTTTACAAAAATGTTCATAGGCAGCACTACTGACAAGGTGTTGAAGAATGCCAGATGCACCGTGGCGGTTGTCAAGGGAGGTTATTGATATTTTTAGGATTCCTTGACCTTTTGTTTGCAGGGTGTGGGGAGCTTCATAGAAGCCCTTCGTAGAGCGTCTTTGCCTATCTCGAAGTCCTTTTCATTGATCCAAACTCTGATCACTGGCTGATTGGCGTGAACCCTGGCCGCGTTGCCTACTTTTTTACCGAAGGACCTTCGCATCCCCTCCGATAAACGGTCCGCACCGGCACCCGTAGCTTGTTTGTTTTCTCTTAAAACATGATGTGGATATACCAATATCTGGGCCCGGAAGTTCCTATCCCCTAATCTTCGTGTAAGGAACCTTGTAAGCACAACACGGGCTGATTCCAAGGAGTTATCTTTGATCTGACATTTTTCCTTCGCGATGAGCTCCATTTCTAGCTCGAATTCACCTGTACGGTTTCCCATCATGAACTGACCCACTCTAACGTGGGGTACACCTCCGATGTACTTCTTACGGGTATAAGGTTGACCCTTGAATTCTCTGTACATACTACCTGGTTTTTGCGCCATGTGAATCACTTCCAAGAGTACTACGTATTTATATGTTATTGTTTTCGACGGGATGGTTTCACTATTGTTTGGTTGAACCAACCTCTTCCGCCGCATCCTCTAAGTCCAGCGACTGCAGTTTTGCTTTCATGGGTATCCCTTCCAGATTCCAACCCCTGGCGGTGTAGTACCGGTCTAGCGCCTCGTTGAAGTCTTTTCTAGGAATCCTATTCCCTTTGTTAGGACCGTAGGGCACCTCTTCCGTTAAAACTCTTTCAGGCAGTGTATCGTCTTCCCGGGTGAACCCTTCTCTAACGTTGTACGCCTTAGCCACGTTGTGTCCCCTTTCACCTGCTATCAGCAGCTCGCCCATACTCATATGCCACCCGGTGACGGCGTTTACGTACTCCAAGAGGGGCTTGTCCAAGAATATACCTCTGGAGAACTTGCACATGCCGGTCATGTCGTAGAGCATCATCAAGTTCTCCATGATACTAAGTGGGTAACCCTTGGAAACTATATCCGTTCTTGAATAGTCCTCAAAGTGCCAGAAACTGCCGCCGTAGTCCAGAGCGTATTCGCAGGATGTAAGATGATCCGCACCTCTCGGTGCCACGGCTAGGGCTAAACCCATACCGTACATCCCTCTTGCTTCATATCCCGGAGGCTCCATCCCTTTGATGTGGATGGCAAATTTCTCCGAACCATCGCCCAGCTTTTCAGCAGCTTCTTTCACACCGTTGAACAGCAGTTCGCCAAGTTTACCTTCCTTGCCGCCCATCCGTTTCACAGCTTCGATCATTGCATGTGGATTACCGAAATTCAACTCTAAATCGTCCAGTTCAAGCAGTCCCTTTTCATAGGCCTCCATAGCCCACGCAACGGTGACTCCGGCGGAGATCGTATCAAGGCCGAGCTTATCGCATATCTCATTGGCTTTTGCCACAGCTTCCACATCGTCAACTCCGCAGCAGCTCCCGAGTGAGTATACGGTCTCATATTCCGGTCCGTCTATAGCGATATCCCCATAGGGAGTATCTTCGGCTACAAAGTACTGGCTGCATGGTTTGGTGCAGTAAGGACACGGTCGTCTTCCGTCCCTGTACTTCTCCGCCCATACATAGGGATCTAGATCGATTCTTCCCTCTTCGGGGTCTTCCAGCTTTTCATAGGCTTCCTTGAAGTAGCCGGCCTCCCAGTTTTTGGATGGAAATGCTCCGATTTGAACGTTGAGCGGATGCAGTGCCGAAGCCGTACCATAGTCCATATCAGTTTTCCCTTTCTCCACCGTTTCTTTCCTGTACCTTGAGTTAAGCTCGTCCAGCTTATCTTGATCGTGTATCGGATAATCCTTGGTACCTTTGACGGCTACCGCCTTCAAATTCTTGACCGCGGTGGGCCTGACCGCGCTCGTCCTCGTCGTGACGTCCTTCGCCGGCTACGCGATGACCTACCGCTTGGCCAAGGCCAGCGAGACCGCCCTCTCGGCGGTGCGCGTGCGCGCCTTCCGTCGCATCCACGACCTGTCGATCCTCCACCAGGCCGCCGAGCACCGCGGCGCGCTCGTCGCCCGCGTGACGAGCGACATCGACCAGATCAGCCGCTTCATCCAGTGGGGCGGGGTCATCCTCATCGTCCGCGGCGGCCAGGCGCTGCTCGCGCTCGCGGCGATGGCGGCGTACTCCTGGCAGCTCACCCTCGTCGTCCTCGTCGTCGTCGGGCCGATGGTCCCGCTCATCGCCTGGTTCCAGGGGGTGCTCTCGCGCGCGTTCGACACCGTGCGCGAGCGCCACGCGGCGATGATGACCGCGGTCAGCGAGAGCGTCGTCGGCGCGGCGACGGTGCGCGCCTACGGCATCGAGGACCGCACCGAGCGGCGCATCGGCGAGCGCATCGACGAGGAGTTCCGGGCGCAGTTCCGGGCGGGTCGGCTCGCCTCGACGATGTTCTCCTCCGCCGAGGTCGTCGCCGG
>JAWOAU010000045.1:0-3230 GCA_046498385.1 Thermoplasmata archaeon
CCTGTGCCGTGCATGTGGACCCCATTGAAAAAAAGCCGCTCATGCATTTTCATCCCCGTTCCCAGATTTTTTCCATCGCTGTCTCAGAGCCCATCTCCGGGCTTCCTCTCCCAAGGCCCGTACCCGTCATCGGCTAGTGGGTCCGTTACACCCACTACTACCTGATAGGCCGCAGACCCATCCTTAGACGCTAACGCTTTCAGCCTAGGAACATTCCAGTATCCAAGGCTTATGAGGTATTGTTCTCAGTTTCCCGAGGTTATCCCTCACCTAAGGGTAGGTTATCCACGTGTTACTGAGCCGTACGCCGAGATCCGAAATCTCTCGACTCGCATGTCTTAATCGGATTCCAATAGCAGTGACCGCCGGCAGGATCAACCGGAGTTGGAGTTACTTAATTTCTTGGCGGCTTACGACCACCTCTTATAATTTTGAATCCATTGGTTGAAACCTGAAATTGGCAGGTAAACAAATTGCACCTTTCCGTTGGTTCGTCTGTCGGACCCAAGAGATCACGGACAATCCGGGGTTCTTGGATCCCCATATGTATTCCACCCACACAATGCGTCCCCTATTTAACCCTTTGGGGACAACAACACCACCATAAAATATGTGGTCAAGTGTGGGATATATTACATTGTGGGAAGATGTATTTAAGGATTACTGAAACTTTTTTATCCTATCTACCTTTATTTTTTACTCGTCTCATGTAACCATAAAGTGCGTTGAGGGAAGGGAATATTGATGTTCTCCTCTCTGAATCTTTCGTCTATTCTTTCCCGAATATCACTCATTATGGCCCACTGATTAACTATATCATCTATCCAAATCACTAGATTAAAATCCAGGCTGGAATCCGCAAAGTTTCTAAACCTCACCGATATAGGATGTTCCTCATCATCCAGCACATTTGGATGTTCCTCTGCCACTTCCCGGAGGAGCTTCTTCACTTTTTTGACATCTGAACCGTAAGCCACACCCACTTTCATTCTTGTCTTGATGGTTATGTCCGGTTTGGCAACGTTAACTATCATCTGGTTGGCCAGGGTGTTGTTTGGCAGTATGATCCCCTCATGCTCCCTGATATTGTACAGTTTAGTGCTCCTCATCCCGATCTCCTCCACTCTGCAGTACTCTCCGCTTTCAAGGAGAATTATGTCTCCGATGACAAAGGGTCGGTCCAAGAGGATGTGCATCCCACTGAAGAAATTACTCAAGGTATCCTGGGCCGCGAAGGCGATCACCAGACCGACCACACCGGCGCCGGCAAGGAGCCCCGTGAGTTCAAATCCGAGTACCCTGAAGACCATCATGAGTCCTGCGAGAATGACGATGACTGCGAAACTCTTTTCAAGTACCGGTTTCAACACCCGACCGAAAGAGGTCCTCATCCCCCCTCTCTCCTTTGCGATCTGATTCAATGTAGCTAAGATTATTCGATATAATACGACCCCACCCATTATCACAACGAATAGTACGTATATCTGATATACAGTAGTCCGAATGCCCATGGTAAGTTCCAACTTCATCAGCGATTCAACGAAGCCGTAGAGTATTATGAGACCGAGTATGGGTTTTCGCAGCATCCTTATGATTATCTCATCTACGTCTGTCTTTGTATTTTTTGTAGAGGCGTGGATGAGAAGACTGATCAGGGAGTAAGATATCCACCCTATAGCCACCCATATCACCATGTTCAACAGAAAAGCACCGTAGGGATTATCCAAGGGTTCCGGAAGGGGGTTTGGGAAGCCTCCGACGAGGGTATTGTTCTCGGGAACCGGTGCAACACCCTTGACACGTAGGGTCATATCCCGACTCATGCTCCTATGCACGGTCCCGTTGAGCTCCCTATATGTAAAGATAATTTCTCCCGCTTTCTCTCCTCTATCTGGATGTAGGGGCACTTCTAAGGTAACGGTGACGATCTCGTAGGGATTTTTTTCATCAAGCACAAAATAATCTGGAGAGATGTCCGTTATCCAATCTGCAAGTTCGCCCTGGGTGGTAACTCGAAAAACATAGTCCACAGAGCTATTCCTGTAAACAGTCCATCTGAAGGCCGCCTCGGTTTCAATTTTGACCTCTTTAAAGTATTCATCATCCTCGCCGATCATGGGATCCTGTGACTCCGCCGAGGGGATGAACAAAAAGGATACCACGAACAGAATCATCAACACCGATGCAAGGACTTTTTTTTTCATATATTTACTCCTAGAGGTTTTATGTAATTAAATTTGTCCTTCTCACTTCCCTATAGTTCTGTAACGAATCCTGTTGAATTCTTCAGGGTCCAAGACACGTCTACCATCCAGCACCACAGGTATCCTCATAACAGAAAAATCCGCTTCTTTTAAATCCCTGAACTCATCCCAATCCGTTTGTATTATGCATCCGTCTGATCCCGTTAGCGCTTCCTCTATAGTTTCCGCATACTCAACATTGCTCACCGCTTGGGAAAAGTTCTCCGCTGCCATGGGGTCGTACCCCACAATTCTTGCACCTCTTTTGAGAAGTTCCTTCGTCATGGGTATGGCCCTGCTTTCCCGAACATCGTCAGTGTTTCCTTTGAATGCTAATCCCAATAAAGCTATCCTTTTTCCGGATAGTCTTCCCAGCATATCTTCCATCATGTTCACAGCATGCATAGGCTGGTGTTCATTTACCTTTATCACCGACTCGAGTATACGGGGATTTATTCCTTTATTCCGAGAAAAATATATCAATGCTCTAACATCCTTCGGGAAACAGCTACCGCCGAATCCGACCCCTGCGTTCAAAAACTTCCTTTCGATACGATGATCCAAACCCACGCCGTCCATCACCTGATAGATGTCGGCACCTACCTTTTCACACAACCTAGCCATTTCATTTGCAAATGATATCTTTGTTGCCAGAAGGGCGTTGGATACATATTTGATCATCTCAGCGGTCTTTATTTCTGTTATCATTATAGGGGAATCGAAGTTTTCGTATATCTCTGAGAGGATTTTTCTACTTCTTTCATCCACACCACCTATGATGATTCTGTCCGGATTCATGAAATCATCCAGTGCCATCCCTTCTCTTAAAAATTCAGGATTCATGCCCAAACCGAAGTCCTCACCTAATTCCAACCCGACGCTCTCCAATATCGACAATACGGTCTCCGCACCGATATGTGGAGTTGCTACTACCTGTTCCAGTGATAAAAGCTTATTGCCAGCTCCGGGAGGTTCCTTGTAGAAAGA